>NC_017019.1 GCF_000237995.1 Pediococcus claussenii ATCC BAA-344 | reverse complement strand
GGTTTGGTGGGTTCAATCAAAACAAGACAATACTGACGCTGTACTTAAGTCGGGGGGTCTCACGCTAGCGCGTGGGGCCCCTCTTTTTGTGTCCTGACAAGTAAATCAGGAAGTTTGTCAAATGGTGTTGAAGGATAGTTTCTATCCTTTGGAGATCTCCTCGTGTAAAGTGCTCCATAATTGTTAGACAAGAAATCTAATAGTTATGGAGCACTTTTTCTATGGTCAAATATAGTTCAGAATTAAAAGCAGAAGTCGTTAGTGAATATCTTCAAGGTGACATTAGTATCAGTCTTCTTTCAAAGAAACGTAACTTGCCTCGAATACAAGTAGGTAGATGGATACAAAACTTTCGTTTGAGCGGCGCAGACGCTCTTAAACGAAGAAGAGTTAAACGAAGTTTCTCAGTTGAGTTTAAAGTTGATGTGATAAACTACTATCAAACTCATGATGAAACTTTAGCCGAAGTATCCGCAAAATTTGATGTTAATTCTTGTCAAATCAGTCTTTGGAGGACAGCCTTCAATCAGTATGGTATAGAAGCCTTGAAGCCTCATCCGAAAGGCAGAAAAACCAAAGTGAAACATAATCAGAAGAAATTACGTAAGTTAGTAAACAAGAACGAAATCGATCAACTTCGTGAAGAATTGACGAAAAAGAATCAAGAATTATATGATGCAAAATTGGAGAACGAAATCTTAAAAAAATCAATGACCCTGTTCGGAACCTCAAAGGACGAAAGAAAACACAAATAGTTGATCAGATCAGGGTCGAACAAGAGTCTCTTCCGAAATCTAACCGGTATAAAGTCGGCGATATTCTTAAGACCATTGGACTTAAGAAAGCGACTTATCATGATGAACGTAAACGTATCAAAAATTATGTAGATAAGTATGAAGATGTAAAAGTAGAGATACTAAAAATTGCCGAAAGCGGAAGATATCGCGGACGTCTAACCTACGGTTATCGTCGCGTTCAAGAAGAGCTCATTAAATTAGATATCCATCTATCAGACGCCGTAGTGCGTCGTTTGATGGATGAATTAAATGTTCAAGTAAGCCTTTATAACCGCCACAGAAATGGTAGATATTCATCTTATAAAGGTACAGTTGGAAAAGTGGCCCGTAACGTTCTACATCAGCATTTTAATGAAACCGTACCTTTCAAAGTATTACATACCGATGTTACACAAGTACGCTTGGCCGATACTAAGTGGGCTTACGTTTCAGCTATTACTGACGAAGCAAGCAAGGAAGTTTTAGCATTTCAAGTAAGTAATGGTCCTAACAGTAAACTAATTATGGATACACTCGATGAACTCACAGAAAATATTCCGGAAGGAATAAAACCAATAATTCATTCAGATCAAGGTTGGCATTATCAATTGAATTACTATACCGATAAACTCTCCGAAAAAAAATTTATACAAAGCATGTCTCGTAAGGGAAACTGTCTTGATAATGCGCCAATTGAAAGCTTCTTTCATCTTCTTAAAACAGAATGTCTTAATGGATTTCCACAGTGTAAAGATATTGGAGAATTCAAGGAAATCACAAAGAATTACGTCGATTGGTTTAACAATCGACGGATATCACAGAAAACAAAAGGCATGACTCCCTGCGAATACAGGGAACATGCCTTAGCAGTTTAAAAATATTCAATTTTGTCTAACTTTTGTGTTGCACTTTAAGGTTACCTTCTTAGATGGTCTTTTTAAGAATGGAATGTCAGAACGAGATTAATCATAACACGGGAGTATCAGAAATTACAGAAACTTCTCAATGATATAGATAAGAAGGGTAACCTAAGAACGCCACCGGAACACTTAATTGTTACTAATAAAATTAATGCTTTTTAGTGATTACATTAGGGTAGGCCTAAGTTAAACAAAATGAGCTGGAAGGGAAAATATATGTTTTTTTCAATATTTTTAGGATTAGTTTTGTTATCAGTTGGGATAATCTTAATTGCATTTCTATCCTCATTGATTTCATGTTAATTTAAAGCTATGAGATACGTTCTAAGACGTTTTATAACAACTTGAATATAAATATACGTGAGTAAGATAGAATGGCTTAAAAGAGCTTAGAATTGATTACAGAAAGAAATGATAACATGTGGTTAAAAATTTTTGGCATTATTCCAATGATAATGTTTATAGTTGCGTTGTTCTTAATTGGGATTGTTGGGTTAGCAATCATGATTTGGCTTATCGTTGAGTAAGACGTACCAGCTTAATGATATGAACCGAGTGACAAAACTAGATTAAAATTTAAGGCATTTCATTTACACAAGATTCTTGACGCTACCTAAAATTTTAGATTTTACGCTTGACCTAAAATCAAAAAGAAGAGGTAAGGGTCAAAAGATAATTCAACAGCGATCAAGTAAAAGGAAGCACAAAGAAAGTAAAGCAGAGCTTACACAAAGAATTCAAAAACAGTTAAAAGACTTTGCTAAACACAATCCAGAAATTAAGCCAAAAAACAATCCTGAAAATAAAAACGATCGGCCTAGTTATTAGGTTGATCGTTTTTTAATTTATCCGGTTTATGGGCGTTAACATAGTCAGCAAATGTTTTTAAAAGTTCTTCGGTTTGTTCGACCGAGAGGTTATTAGCTTGAAAGTACTTTTCTAATAAAGCCCCTTTTTGAATTAATCGGCGAGAACGGGCTTTGCGGGTTTGCCGATTTTCATAGTATTTAGATTGCCGTAATTTAAAATCTTCCCGCTCAATTTTTTGTTTTAAACGCGCTTGTTGTTCAATTAGTTTTTCATATTGATTAGGCATGGAATTCCCCATCTCCTATGACTAATGATCTACGGACTTTTCCTTTAAAAACTCGGATACTTTTTTGGATAAGGACTTGATATTGTCATTAGATAAATTAGCATAATCTAAATTGGCTTGACTGATGATTTGTTTACCTAGCCGTTGTTCAATCTTATTTTTTTCGTCCTTAATTTTTTGATTAAGGGCTTTTAATTTAGCTTCTTGTTTTTCTAAGTTACTTTGAGACATAACGATCCCTCCAATCATATTAGAAATAATCACCGAAACTATATCATATAGGAAACGTTAAGTCAAAGGATAGAAGTTGAAATAGCGAAGCGGAAGGCATACACTAAATTAAAGTTAAGAGAATCAGAAGAACGAGTGAAACGAGGTCAATGCGCACTTACACACAACAACTAAAGTTGGTTGTGTTATTGTGCTAAACACTTGTATTAGAAGTCGCCGTTGGCGACAACAAAATCAAAACCATAAACCCAAAGAAAGGTGGTGACCGACATGGCAATTTTTCACATGAGCTTTAGTAATATTAGTGCTGGAAAAGGAAGAAGTGCAATTGCTGGAGCAAGTTATCGAAGTGGCGAAAAATTATTCGATCAAAAAGAAGGCCGAAGTTATTTTTATGCTCGGTCGGTTATGCCAGAAAGCTTTATTTTAACACCAAAGAATGCGCCAGAATGGGCGAGTGATAGAGAGAAATTATGGAACGAAGTTGAAAAAAAAGACCGTCGAGCAAACTCACGGTACGCTAAAGAGTTTAACGTGGCTCTACCCGTTGAATTAAGTGAAGATGAACAGAAAGAATTATTGACAAAATATGTACAAGAAAATTTTGTTGATGAAGGTATGGTTGCCGATGTGGCAATTCATAGAGATCACCCAGATAATCCGCACGCTCATGTGATGTTAACTAACCGTCCATTTAACCCAGACGGAACGTGGGGATTGAAAAGTAAACGAGAAAACATATTAGACGAAAATGGGAACAAGACTTATACAGGAAATAGTCGTTTCCCAAGATCAAGAAAGGTGTGGTTAGTTGATTGGGATAAAAAAGAAAAAATCAATCAATGGCGGCACAATTGGGCGGCAAGTGTAAATCAGGCTTTGGAGCAAAAAAATATTCCCGATCGGATCAGCGAAAAATCATTTGTGGAACAGGGAATAGCTGACACACCAATGCAACATGAGGGAATCAATAGCAAACGGCATGAAAGAAAAGCATTTAACCAACAAGTTAAGAACTATCGCAAGGCCAAAGCCAGTTATAAAAACAACCAAGAAAAAGTAATCAATAGAGGTCATTTAGATAGCCTAAGTAAACACTTATCGTTTAATGAAAAACGGGTAGTTAAAGAGTTAAGCCATGAACTGAAAACTTATATCAGTTTGGAGAACTTAGATGATAAACGGCGCATGCTATTTAATTGGAAAAACAGCACCTTAATTAAACATGCGGTTGGTGAAGATGTGACTAAACAATTATTGACAATTAACCAACAAGAAAGCTCACTCAAAAAAGCAGATGAACTCTTAAATAAAGTGGTCGATCGCACGACGAAAAAACTTTATCCAGAGCTTAATTTTGAACAGACCACGCAAGCTGAAAGACGAGAATTAATTAAGGAAACCGATAGCGAACAAACAGTTTTCAAGGGTAGTGAATTAAACGAACGTTTAATGAACATTCGTGATGATTTGTTGACCCAACAATTATTGACCTTTACCAAACGGCCATACGTTGGCTGGAAGTTATTAATGCAACAAGAAAAGGAAGTCAAAATCGAGCTTAAATATACGCTGATGATTCATGATGATAGCTTAGAAAGTCTAGAACACGTTGATCAAGGTCTACTAGAAAAGTATTCACCAACCGAGCAGCAAAAGATTACTCGCGCAGTCAAAGATTTGCGAACAATCATGGCTGTTAAGCAAGTTATTCAAACCCAATACCAGGAAGTTTTAAGAAGAGCCTTTCCTAACGGCAATTTTAATGAATTACCAATGATTAAACAGGAACAAGCCTATACAGCCGTGATGTACTATGATCCTGTTTTAAAGCCATGTCAGGCTGAAACAATTGAACAGTGGCAAGCAAATCCACCACAGGTGTTCAGTCCCCAAGAACATCAACAAGGACTAGCTTATTTATCGGGACAGCTTAGCTTAGATCAGTTAGAAAATCATCACTTACAACGAGTTTTAAAGCATGATGGCACTAAACAACTCTTTTTTGGCGAATGCAAAGCCGATCCGACGATTAAGAACAGTCAGATCGAGAAAATCCAAAAGCAGTTAAAAGAGCAACAAGATAAGGACGATCAGCACCGAAAAGCAAATATGGGGCATTATCAACCGTTGAACTATAAGCCAGTTAGCCCCAGCTACTACTTAAAGACAGCTTTTAGTGACGCCATCATGGCCGCCCTATATGCTCGTGATGAAGATTACCAACGACAAAGACAGGCGCAAGGTTTAAAAGAGACTGAGTGGGAAATGGCGAAAAAGCAACGGCAACACCAAACTCGAAATCGGCATGAAGATGGGGGCATGCACTTGTAATCGGAATAAAAAATGCACCGTTAAACCTGGTTAAAAGCGGCTGAACAAGGCAAAACAGAATTAGATCAAAAATTGAATCATAAGGAGTGAACGAACATGACCACTGTTATCTTAGCTGAAAAACCCAGTCAAGCCCGTTCATACGTCCAAGCCTTTCAAAAGAGCACAAAAAAACAGGGTTACTATACGGTTAGTGACCCTGTTTTGCCCGATAATACGCTTGTCACGTATGGTCTCGGACATTTAGTTGAACTAGCCACACCGGATAAATATGATCAGAAATACCAGCAATGGGCCTTATCTAATTTACCGATTTTCCCCGATAAATACAAGTTTGAAGTGTCAGCTAGTAAAAAAGCCCAATTCAAGGTCGTTAAAGACCTGTTAACGAAAGCCGATACCATTATTGTGGCCACCGATAGTGGTCGAGAAGGGTCAAATATCGCGTGGTCGATCATGAACCAAGCGCATATTGATGTTAAGTCGAAAACGATTAAGCGCCTTTGGTTGAATAGCCTAGAAAAAGACGCGATTATTACCGGCTTTAAAAATCTTGGTGATTGGCACAAAGACTATTTGGCTTATAAAGAAGCCCAAACCCGTCAAATTAGTGACTGGTTAATTGGTATGAATGGCAGTCCTTTATATACTTTGTTGTTAAGACAAAAAGGGGTGCGCGGGGTGTACTCAATTGGTCGCGTGCAGACGCCAACCTTGTATATGGTTTATCGAAGAGACCAGGCAATCAAAAACTTTAAGCCGGAACCCTATTTTGAACTAAATGCGGAAATTTTAGCCAATCAGCAAAAATTCGCCGCGAAATTAGACCCCTATCAGCGGTTTAAAGACGAAGTAGGGCTAATGACATTCATGCAAGCTAAACACGTTCAGAAAGGCTCACAGGACGGTTTAATCAAGAACGTCCAAAAACAAGGTAAAAAGCGTGCTAGTCCCCAACTATTCTCGCTATCCAGTCTGCAAAGTGCGATGAATAAACGGTATCATGCCAGTGCCAGCCAAACCTTAGCGGCCATTCAGAGTTTGTACGAAGCCAAGTTCCTTAGCTATCCCCGAACCGATTGTGCTTATATCACTGATGAAGAATTTGAGTATTTAGTGGCTAATCTGACGAAGTATCTGGGGTTAGTCTCTAAGCAAGTCGCTTTAACCAATACCACCCCGAATAAACGTTACGTCAATGGGAAAAAGGTTGAAGAACACTACGCTATTATCATGACTAAAGTTGTGCCGACGAAAAATCAATTAGCGGCCTTACCTAAATTACAGCAACAGGTCTATGACTTGGTTTTAAGAACGACGTTAGCGATGTTTGCTGATCCGTATGAGTACGAGGAAACCACCATTATCACCCAAGTTGGTGGCGCCAATTTTAAAGCAACGGGTAAGGTCCCAACGAAGCAAGGTTGGCAAGCATTATTTGATGATCACACAGCCGACCAGCAAGCAGCAGCAACTTTACCGCTCGTTCACCAAGGCGATCAAGTCCAAGCAAATCTGCAAACACCGCAAAAAGAAACGACACCACCGGTCCCCTTTACCGAAGGTACCCTGATTACGGCCATGAAGACCGCCGGCAAAACGCTTGATGATGAAGAAGCCCAAGCGATTCTTAAAGATGTGCAAGGCATTGGGACAAGTGCAACCCGGGCCAATGTGCTGGAAGTGTTAAAGAAACGCGGCTATCTCGTCACTGAAAAGAACAAGCTACACGTCAGTGAAGCCGGAATTACTTTATGTAAAGCGGTTGAACTCGAACCCTTGCTAACTAGCCCAGAAATGACGGCTAAATGGGAGCAAGCATTACAGCAAATCAGTACCGAAGAACGCACCCCAGATAACTTTTTGAGCCAGATTAAGAAGTTTGTGGCGAAGTTAATTGCTGATGTCCCCACACAATTAACCGGCAATTCAGCCATTAAGCAACAAATCAATCACCAACAGCAAGCACAAAAGTCCGCCGAGGTCTTCTTAGAAACACCGCAAGCGACCGTTTTAAATAAACAGAAGTTTTATATTGTAAAGCCTAAGCAAGGCGAAGACTTTACCCTGCCCAAGAAATGGAGCAGTAAGACCCTCGGGAAGACCGCCATTAAAGCGTTGGTCACCAAGGGGGAAACGAGCAAATTAAAGGGTTTCAAGAGCAAAAAAGGAAAGTTGTTTGACGCCAAGTTAAAGCTTGACGGCCATAAATTAAGTTTTGATTTTGATTAGAACCTGCCTACCGCCCTGCACGTTGTTTCGGTTGATGAACTCGTCATTTAGGTTTACTTTTCAAAAACCAAAAAGTGAACCTAACCAACGAGTGTAATTGTAAAAGAAGGAGGATATATCATGAAAAATGAACTGGAAGCATTAGCAAGCGAATTACCTATTTTGACGGATAAAAGCAGTTATAAGTACCTATCAGAAGTTGCGGGTAATGGCAAATATATTCAAGTTGCGTGGCAAAAAAAGAATGCTGAATATTTAGCACTTTACGGCACACAATCTATCAAGTTACCCCAAATTGATAATTCTGTAGAGTTTGTAGACGCCGAGGAGGGTTAATCATGCCAAGTAAAGTTGAAACTGAAAAATGGAAAAGGCAGCTTGTCGAAAATGCCGAAAAAGAAATTTTAAAACTAACTGATAGTGAAAAATTTAAAAGTTATCTTGATACCGTAGCAAAGTTTCACCGGTATAGCCAACGTAATATTGACCTTATCTATTCTCAAAATCCAAGTGCCAGCCAAGTTGCAGGCTTTAAAAAATGGCAGAATGATTTTAAACGATCAGTAAATAAAGGAGAAAAAGGGATCAGGATTGCGGCCCCTATTATTAAAAAACTAACTCCAGAGGATCAGAAAAGGCTTGATACGACCGAAGAAAAAGCCATAGTTGGTTATCGCTATATTCCAGTATTTGACATATCACAGACAAGCGGCGAACCAGTCCTAAGTGCTAAAGATTTTGTCAAAGAAAATTTGGCCGATCATCAGAATGTGACAAGTTTATATAACGCGTTCAAAGATTATTTAAACCAGCAAACCGACCTTAAAGTCAGTGAAGTGCCTTTAGCGACGCTAAATGGGGCTAAGGGGTATTTTCAACCCAGCACTAATGAAATCGTCATTGGTGGCGATGAGCCCGACAATGCTTTGAAACTAAAGACGTTATACCACGAATATGCGCATAGCCAGCTACACGGCTTAAAATCAGCCTTTAAAGATCGGCCACGAGCCTATCAGGAAACCCAGGCCGAAGCGGTCGCATATGTTGCCATGCAAAATATTGGCGTTGATACCAGTAACTATTCGCTCGGTTATGTGGCTACCTGGGCTAAAGATACAGCTGTGATCCATAGTGCTTTAAGTGAAATCCAGCAAGTTAGCAACAAAGTGATTGAGCTTAGCGACGGGTTAACCAAACAATTAGGCTTACAAGAAGCCCAAAAAGAGCCTGAGCATGATTTAAAAATGCTAGCAGCCCAGTCACTGAATAAGTCCTATCAAAGCTTGCAACAACAAATCCAACAGGCAACTAGTCCACAACAGAAAGCGCAATTTAAAAACCAGTTAAACGATGTGCACCAAGAAATTAGTGATCGAACTCAAAAACAACTGAAAGCATTTGCTGAACAGAATCCGGAGATCAAACAACCCGAATCCGAACTTGATCAAAGTCTAAAACGTTAGCCAGTTTTTAAAGGTCATGCTATAATGTAATAGAAAAGGGAAGCCTTGCGCTAACAAGACTTCCCGCGCAAGCCGCTTCAAAGGCGGTGGCATTAGTTAAAAAATGATAGTTGAGTCACCCTGTAACCTAGCCAAAGTTACGCAGGGCGGCTTTTTTATTTGTTCCTTTTGTCGATGTATGTTAGCAACGCTAAAATAAACATTGCAAACAGCAACATCAACGAGAGTGTCTGGAAGACGCTCATTGACTGTGAAACCTTCCTGAAGATTATTCCATGTTCCCATGGGCCTCACCTCGCAAGGGAAAAGACAGCCACCGCCCTTAAAACTTCCTGCGTAATCCATTATACAGGTGAATTAAGTGTTGACCAAGCACAATAAAAATTAAGTCATGGGGTTTCATAGGATCCTAAATTTGATCAAATTAAGAATCAACAAAACATCTTTTGTAGATACCCTTTTTTTAGTTCCTGGAGTTTTTCAAGCTTACGCTGATGAAGATCGATAGTGTCATCTAGCTGTTTAAAGAATGAACCTATTTTTTGTTGCTCTGAATTATTCTGAGGAATCGATAGCTTCAGTTCAGTCAACATGTCCATAACAATGTACGGAATATTTCCTGTACGAGCTTCCTGTTTTATTTTTTTAGGCAGCTTATTTCCAATTTCTGAAAATATAAAACTTCTATCTACTAGAAACTCTTGGAGCACATAAGTTCGTTGATAGGCATTGAACTTATTATCCGCTAAATGCATGTATCCAACTGTTGCTCCATTACCTGCAATTGTAATGGACGGTCCTTCAAACGCTGCTACATCGATCCTATATTTTTTAATTCCAGAAGTATAAAAATCATACTTGCCATTTTCAACCATTGCATTTGCATCTAATTTTCCGGTGCTTATTTTAGTAATATCTCCCAACTTACGCTCTTCCCAAGCGTCAGCAAACCCTGCAAATCTTAATTGCGGGAACTTGCTCCCATTTTGGGGGAACATTTTTTGCAAATAGCCCTGTTTAAGTTCCTTAAGCTTAGCTAACTTACGCTGGTTGACTGCGATCAGGTTGTCAACGGATTCGATGAGTTTAACAATCATTTCTTGTTCTGGTCGAGAAGGAATCATGAAGGTGAATTTTGAAAGATTCGACCAGCTAATTCCAAACACCTTTAATCCAGTTCCCATTTGGTAGCCGAAGTGTTTAAAAGAGTCGGTGTGGAGAAGATAGTAAAGATACAGGGAGCTCGCAGAGCTGGGGCGCAGAGTAATAGTATGAAGCCCTGCCACCAGGTGCGTGGGTAAACCAACAACAGCAGCTGGTTCAGCGATTCCCTGATAGTCTTCAGAAGCGTCAGCAACTACTAAGTCATTAACTCTGAGTTCATCGTAATTCGCTGGTTCAATATTTGGCAACTTGGTGTGCTCTGTAACAATATCAGCAACTCCAGTATGGATATCACCATAATGGATATAACGGTATCCAGTTTCATGATCACGTTCCACATCGCGTGACAATGAGTATGATTTGGCTTTGGTTGTAGTTTGGCCTAAAGTACGCTTTTCCCAAGGATCAGTGAAACCTTTAAATCTTAATTGCGGATATTTAGCTTGGTCATCTTTCATTGTGGGCCTCCGGTTTTGACTGGTCATTCACCTGGGTGGTCACTAACTGGCTAGCTAATTCATTAAAGGCTTGTTCATTCTGACTGATTTCCTCGTCCAGTTGCTTTAGATCAGCTTTGACCTGGTTCAGATCAATCTCGGGTTCCGGTTCAAATGTATCAACGTAGCGCGGAATATTTAAGTTGTAGTCATTCTCCTTGATTTCCGCCGGTGAGGCCACATGAGCATATTTATCGACATCTTGCCGGTTTTGATAAGTGGTCACAATTTTTTGAATATTGGCTGCCGTTAGCTTATTTTGATTCTTGTCCTTCTCAAATTCCCGGGACGCATCAATAAACAAGACGTCGTCAGTGGTTTTGTGTTTCTTTAAAATCATGATCAACGTTGGAATACTGGTGGAATGAAAAATATTAGCGGGTAGCCCAATAATGGCATCAATCCGGTTATCCAGCAGGAGCTTTTGGCGAATTTTGCCTTCCTTAGCCCCCCCCGAAATAACACGCCATGGGGTAAGACAATACCCATAGTCCCGTGTTCCTGCAGATGATAAAAGCCGTGTAGCAGAAAGGCAAAGTCGGCTTTAGATTTAGGTGGTAAGACGCCATAGTCGCGGAAACGGGGATCAGACAAGCGTTTATCACTGTTATCCCAGTGTGCCGAGTAGGGCGGGTTCATGACGACCGCATCAAATAAGTAAGGTTCGTCAACCGGCCAATCTTTACTTAACGTGTCACCATTGCGTAAGTGCATATCGTCATACGAGACTCCATGTAACATTAGGTTCATACGGGCCAGGTTATAGGTCGTGGTGTTCAATTCTTGGCCGTGATAACTCACTAAATTGGGGTCTTGCACGTGCTGTCCGACATTTAATAGCAGTGAACCGGAACCAACCGCTGGATCATAAATAGTTCGAACTTGTTTGTCACCTGCATTGCGCTGATAAGTCACAATCTGGGCAATAATGTCGGACACCTGCCGTGGAGTATAAAATTCACCCGCCTTCTTACCAGAATCACTGGCAAATTGCGCGATTAAGTATTCATAGGCGTCACCTAGGACGTCGCCTTGATGATGGATAAGATCAATCGCATTTAAAGCTAACATAGTATCACTAATAGTTTGGTTCCGTTGTTGTAAAGAACTGCCTAATTTATTACTACTTAAATCCACATCGGCAAACAAGCCCGAAAAGTCTTGCGCTGAAGATAGATTTTGTGTCGACTGTTCCAGATCATGAAGTGCTTGAGATAAATCGTCTAACGCAAAAGTATGGGCTTGAATCTTGCCAATCAGGGTGGTGTACAACGCTTGTGGTTGAATTAAATAGCCGAGCGTGTTTTGCAAATACTCCACTAAACTGGGCTGCACCGAGACGCCTTCCAACTCGAACTGAGGATCCATATACTGAGCATATTTCTGAGTGACATTTTCGGTTTCACCCGCCCATTCACTAAAGGTCGTCAAGGTTTTCTCAGATAGAAACCGATAAAAAATTAACCCTAATAAATAATTTTTATATTCAGAGGCGTCCATTTTCCCGCGTAAGACATCGGCCGCATTCCATAGGGCACTTTCAAGTTGACTAGCTTGCATTGTTTTTTCTGACATTGTTTAACCTCACTTATTTTTGTAAATAGATTGCTAAATCGTGTTCAATAAACTGCCGCCAAGCGGCCTGGGACTTAATCCGGTATAGTGGCAAAACAGCTGGAATCTTCGGCCCAGTGGCAGTTTGAGCTTGTAAGGCCGCTGCTAAATTCGCTGACTGCGTTAATTCTTGTTCATGATGCCATTCATCGGTACCCACGGTGTGTTCACGCGCCACCCGCAATAGGGCTGTTTGATCTAAGCCCCACATGTGGGCGAATACCGACGTTTTTTTGACCAATTGTCTCTGGGCATAATCAGCCACCAACTCCCGAGCATTCAACGCTACTGGCGCTTTATTTTGGTCACTCTGTTGCTGAGACTGTTGCATTTGTTGCTCAATATAGGGCATGGCTTCGCGAATTAATTGAGCCTGTTGCGGTTGCGTTTCCGCTAATTTATTCAAACTAGCCTGTACTTTGGCACTGTTTTGCAGGTAATCTGTCATATGCGCTTGGGCTTGATCAGGCGTCGAGTACCGTTGCTGTTCATCAATCCAATCTTGAATTAATTGCGTCAAATAATCATAATCCACCAAGACGACTGAACCAACGGCTAGGGAAAAGTCTAAGGCAGCTAATTCTTCGGGGACTTTCTCAGGCTCTTGGTTAGTAACCGCCGCTTTAATCCGCAGATATTTACCCGTATAGGATTCTACTTCGGGCTGAGCAATACCAAAAGTCTTTTCGCTGTTCTCCCAAGTGAAATCGTTGTACATGGATAAGGAATTCAATTGTTGATTCACTTGGCGAAAGGCTTTCACAAACTGTACCTTAGCAGTGGCTCCTTTCAGGTCATCGGCCGCCGTCGGCGTCGGGGCAATGGTTTTTAAATCGACCACGGCCTTTTGAAATTTTAAGACGGCCTGCTGATACGTGGGACGAATGATGACATTAAACGAGCCTTCGCCACTATATAACTTGTAAGCTTCACGTTCATTAGCTTCCATGATTGCCGGCACCCGAAAGGTCACAATTTGGCCTTCTTGTTTTAATTCCCGGTTTTGGAGCCGGTTGGTGCGTGAGTAGGCTTGAATAAGTTCTTGATAGGCTAAGGTGCGGTCAACAAAGAGCGTGTTTAGCCGAGGGGCATCAAAGCCTGTTAATAAACGGCGTACGACAATCACTAAATTTATTTCTTGATCCGTTTGTAAATGAGCAAAGACCGCCTCACGCCGAGCAGCCCGTTTTGCGACATCTTCGTTATAGAGATTCAGATCGGCTAAATCAAAATTAGTGTGATACTGCTGATTATAATCTTTTAAAATGGTGGCCATTTGGTCATGTTTGTGCGCACTCTGATCTTCGTTTTCACTTAATGAATAAGTAATCGCAATCCGGGGCCAATCAGGATCTAGCTGATTGTGAGTAGTCTTTTTAGCGGCTTTAAAGGCTTGATAATAGCGTTGCGCCATTTCAATGGAACTGGTGGTCAAAATAGCATTGTAGTTGCCATGACCCAAACTCGTTTTACGCGGGCCTTTTTGTAAAATATATTGAACAACTTGGTTAATATGTTCATCGGTCTCAAAGTCAGCCGGAGTTAAATACGTTTCTTCCAAGTCCTTGACTGACATCGCTTGAATCTTGGCTTGAATTTTTGCTTCATCAGCTGTACTCAGCAGGCGGCCTTGCTTATCGCGACGTGCTTTGACGCGCTGGGTTTCTTTCTCGAGGGCCCGGGTTATTAACGTATCTTTGCCAATTGTTGTTACATGTTCGACGTTAAACGGTAACACGGCTTGGTCCTCTAAGGCATCTCGCAAGTTATAAACGTGACAGACTTTACCAAATAGCTCCTCAGTCGTGACCGCTAGATCACCCTTGAGCTGTTTCTTATTTTCATTAAAGATGGGGGTGCCGGTGTAACCATACCAATTACTATTGACAAACGCTGCCCGAATTTCCTTTTGCATCTTACCAAATTGCGACCGGTGGGCTTCATCAACAAAGAAGATCACCCGTTGCTTTAAAGTTTTACTAAAGCGGGATTGCTTACCGGTTGCCAGCTGGGCTTGCGTTTTTTTGACCGCCCGATGGAGCTTTTGAATCGAGGTGACCAAGACCTTACCGTCATTTTGTTGCAATTTACGCATTAAATCACCGGTGTTTTGGGCTTCGTTAATGGCAATATCATCATTGGCGGCATAGGCACTAAAGTTGCTGGTTGTCTGTTCGTCTAAATCCCGCCGGTCAACTAAGAAGATGACCTTATCGACACCGGGATCTTGCGCAGCTAATTTAGCGGTTTTATATGAGGTGAGTGTTTTACCAGAACCCGTGGTATGCCAAACAAAGCCATCTTGATGGTCATGAATCCGGTGCATCACGGCTTCAATCGCATAAATCTGATAAGGCCGTAAGAGAATTAAGCTCTGACGTTCTTGGTCGATGACCGTATATTCACTGACCATTTTGTGGGCCATGGGAATATTAAGGACTTGGCGCGTAAACGCTAAGCCGTTTTCCACGGGGTGATTATCCCGCGTTCGCCAATTGAACAAAAAGGCTTTATTGAAATGATCCGGTTCGGCATTCGCAAAATACGCCGTACTATCCGGCGTCATAATCACAAACATTTGCAACAGCGAGTAAATTCCCGTATATTTACCTTCCTGCGCGTATTTTTCAATTTGATTAAAAGCCTGGTTAAGTTCGACCGTGGCTTTTTTTAGTTCCAATTGAATTAAGGGTAACCCATTAATCAATAGGGTTACGTCAAAACGGCGATCAGGATCGACATCTTGAGTACCAGCTAACCGTGGTCGCACTGCTTGCCGTACCACTTCATAACTAGATTTACCGCCAGCAACGTCCGCTTTCCAAAACAACTCGAGCGTCACCGTGCCCAGCTTAGCATCATCACGTTCAACTTCAACTTTGCCAATGCCATTTTCGGCGGCTAGTAACTTAGCTGCTTCGTAAGGTGTCCGGACCTCAATCGCCCGTTTAACCTGATTAAATTCGGTATCAGTTAAAGGGTGTCCCTGCAATTTAGCATAGTTATTGTTATTTAATTTATCGCGAAAATTAGCCCATAATTGATCCGGCGTCGCACCATACAGGTCTTTTCGTTCCACCCATTGATTACTTCCGGTCGTTAAGGTTTTAACAACTTCTTTTTCAAATGACAGTTCCAACATAAAAATAGTCCTTCCCCCTTTAAATTACTCACTAGTTTATTATACGCGAACCAATTGGCGTTTAGGCTTCATAATTTAATATAGCTGGGATAGAATAAAGCTGAAAAAGATAAACAACTAAAAAATAGGAAACTAATATTGAGCTAACCATTAAATTCGAAACCTCTGTTCCAATAAATTTAATATGAACCTCATAATGTAAATTAAAAAAAATATATCGCAATGTTCTTGCTTGCGGTATGTCTCGCTCTTATCTGAATAAGATGACATTCAATCTTATCAACAATATAACTAATATAACAAAAGCAAATTAAAACATTCACGAAACAGAATTTGAAAATAACACCAGAGAAAAAATATTTTCAAGCTACTAATAAACACATCAAATTAAGCTCAATTGGCGTTAAAAGCCAATTTTTTCTCGATTAAGATCGAATAATCATGAATGTAACATGGTAATTGCGTTACATTCATGAGATTTCTGCTATCTTAAAAGTTAAGGAGGACTATTAAATTGCAATTTGCTAATGTGTTACGAAAAAGAAGAAAAGAACTGCACTTAACCCAACAACAATTGGCTGATAAATTACATGTGACACGTCAAACGCTATCACGCTGGGAAAACAATTTAAGTTATCCAAATTTAGACACATTAGTAAATTTAAGTGAATTTTTAGCTGTTCCTCTAGATATTTTACTTAAAGGTGATGGAAATTTGATGGTTAACAAAATTAGTCAGGACGTACGAGACAAAGACAAGTATAAACGCTATTTGATGATTGTTTCAGCGATCTTTATTCTTATATTTTTATGGTTAAGTGTATTAGGATACGGACGTGCTAGCCAAAATGAATGGATTGATCGTTTCAATCCTTTTTTAAGAGTTCAATATGGTTATGCGGTACTACCTAACCAGGTTCCAGAGAAGAGAGAAAAGACAACTATCATTGATAGTGATGGTAAAAATAAACATGTTGCTGCTGTTAAAACCCCGCAGCAAGTTGATGCGTTTGTAGCTGATGATCCTTTTGGGAGTGGTAGTTGGCTAAAGTTTTATACCGGACAATATAGTTCTAAACAGCGTTGGGCACTTGTTGCTCATAAAGGCTCCTATGTTTCAAATGTTCGTCTAGTCTCTCGTGCGCAAATTCCTCTAATGATGCGTGAACAAACTGGGAATCATTATGTAGCTTACGATGTTCATGCAGAAAGACGGATTACTAAACGATTTCTGTGGTGGCCGTTCAATTAAAAAAATTAGTATTGATTAGTCACATTCTGTATATGAAGTGTTAGGTTATTAGGGTATCGACTCATTACCGGTGTAAGACGAAGCCTAGCAAATAAAGTGTTAAGAAAAATACGGAGAGCTAGAACTTTATAGCTTCTCCGTATTTTTAAAGGACACATTGCGAATTTCTTGTAGTGGGATAAACCGATCAGCGTCAATCACAATATCATTGGCATTGTAGCCATGGATCAAGGTGGTGATATCTGGCAAATGACGGTTGTTTTGGTCAACCGTTTTTAATTGAATGGTCACTGGTTGCTGACGCTGATATGCGTCCGCCAATACCTCGGTAATTACTGCTAAGGATTGTTGAGGTCGTGGAACGTATATTTCATTCAACTGCTGGTTCTGTTGGTTTAAAGCGGCAGTATGATCGGATAAATAGAAGCCCTGCCATTTCATCATGCCCCGGTCATGATAATCATGTTCAAAAAAATGCTTAACCGTGTCTAAGTCAAATTCTTGGTTATTCAAGTGGTACCCGCTTTCTTTGAATCAGCTTTTGGCTTGCCGGCCAGCGTTCCCCAGTAAAGCCAACAAATTCGATTGTTAGTTTTATATCTTGTCGTAATGCTTTTAACAGCTTTTCTAAATCAGCTAAATCATAGTGTGCTAATTTATGTAAGGGAACGGATTGCAAGCGCTCATTAGCCCGTTGACTGTTAAAAAACAGATTATAGGTCTGATCGTAGGTATCATTAGTCAACATTAACCAATAGCGGGTTTTGGGACGCCGCTTAAACAATAGGGTTAACCGCCCCTTAATAATCTCTATATCGCTATTCATAGCTATTGCCTCCATTATGTCCGCCCACTAGTGAAGCCCGCTTGATAGCGGTGCCTCCCTTTAATAAACTGGTCGCGTAAACTAATTTGGTGAACCCAAATTTCCGGTGAATTTCATCAATCACCTGGTTTAACCGGCTATGGCGAATTTGGTTGCGCGGGGTTTCAAATAAATTAAGTTGTTGGCCGGAGTTGGCACTTAGTTTACTGCTATAAACACCAATATTCCGGACAGCTTGACCGTCCCAATTCTGACGGAATAACCACAATAATTGTTGCGTCAAAACTTGATTGTCATTAGTTGGTTCAATTTTTAAAGCCTGGTTAAAGCCACCGCGACCATCTGCTTCAGCTGCGGCATAGGAAAACCCAATGCTTAGCGATAGACACCCCGCCAGTTTATGGTGGTGCCGAAGCCGCGCCGCCACCTGTTCCCCAATTTCTTTAATGACGGTTTCAATTTCGACTTGGTTAAAATAATCTCGTGGCAATACTTGCGAATTACCCAGGCTAGCTGCTTTAACCTTAGTTGGTTCCGTAACTTGCGCGCGATCAATTCCCCAGGCCGTAGCAAATAACTGGCTACCAATGACGCCAAGCTGCTGTTTGAGTAAATAAGGGTTGGTATGGGCTAGCTCATACATATTGTGAATGTGAAGGCGGTTCAAACGTTTCGCCATACGGGGGCCAATCCCCCAAACGTCCGTTAATTCGTTGATTGACCAAATCTTATCTGGCACAGTTTCGTAATGGATTTCACCGATCAATTCATGATTATGTTTAGCGTAAAGGTCTAAGGCTAATTTAGCTTGCACCGGATTGTCACCAATTCCCACGGTGGTATACAAGCCTAGCTTTTGCCGAACTGTCTTTTGAATCAAGCGTGCCACTTCGCGAACGGAATTGCCAAACAGCCGCCAAGTATGGGTCATATCAAGAATGCTTTCATCAATTGAATACGGCCAAACCTCTTTTTCAGTAGTAAATTGATGAAAGATCTGATTGATCTGCAAATTACGTTGAATATAAAGGTTCATGCGCGGTGGCACGACCCACAACCTCGGGTCATTGGGTAAGTCACGTTTACGGGAGACGTTGGCTTTAAGATGAAATAAGTGCTTAGCTTCGGGTGACGTGGCTAAAATGAGTCCGCCATTGGTATTTTCAGCTTCACTAAGGACCACCAATGGGACTTTTAAGGGATTTAGCCCCCGGGAAACGGCTTCGCAACTAGCATAAAAGGACTTGTTATCGATTAAGAAGAACACGCCATGCGGTTCATCATCAAAAAACATTTAGATCACTTCCGTTAGCTTTTACCTGTATTGTAGCATATAAAGCAAACATGTGTTCCCTAAAAACTGGCAGAAAGCTGATTAAAAATAGTCGAAAGTCCATTATAGTCATGCTATAATGTAGACAGAAAAAGGGAAGCCCCGAGTGAACAGGGCTTCCCATGTAGAGCCGTTTAAGACGGTGGCAGATTCTAACGATATTTAATAACCGCTAGCTTGCCAGAGCTAAGGCGGTTATTTTTTTGCTGACTTTTGATCAGCTCAACACTCAATGCAATTAAGGCCACGGTAAAGGTACCGAAAGCCAGCATTAATTGTAAAGCGTCCGACACGGACACTTAGGCTACTCCTTTCTTTAGGATTAATGGGCTTTAAAGGTTTAACACCATAAGCACCACCTTCGATAGGAAATAGCCACCGCCTTAACTTCTCTACAAACTTTAATTATACATAGAAAATCAAGATCAACCAAGTCAACAAGTCTGGATTATGAAGTGGGAAAAATTAGGCTTATATTTAATGTTGTTTGATTATAATGACAGTATAAAAAATTTATGCATGAAGGTTTGGCTATGGAATACACGAAAAAACAGATTAAATATAATTGGAAAAAAGATATTGAAGATTTTGCTTACAAGCTTCAATATCCCTTTGATGAAAATTATAAAAATCATCTTGCAAAAAGTTTATCAGCTATTCCTGAGGAATCATCGGATACAAAGAGTTCTCTTACAAGCTATAGTGAGGCTACTAACTACAACGCCCCTATTGGCCAGGAGTATGATGATTATCAATACTCGTATGAAGAGGGATATTTTAAAGCTTTTAAGCTTGTAATTGCTGGATCGAGCAATGATTCAGAATCTTTTTTAATGCCAGCATTATTTCTTGCCAGGCATTATATAGAGCTAAGTTTAAAAGACGAGATAACTAACGTATCAATTGCTACAGGAAGTAAATTTAATATTGGTAATAAAGAGAGCCATTGTTTGACTGAATTGAGCAATTCATTTAAAAAGTTATTAGACGAAAATGATCTCAATATTTTACAGGAAAGATTTTTTGATATTATAGAGTCCATTGATAAGCTAAGTCCAAAAAGTGATGAGTTTAGATATACAACTGATGTCAGTGGTAAATATAATTTACCAATTGACTTCACTTACGATAAGGAATCCCCTAGCGTAATTAACCTAATAGTTCTTGGGCAATATTTAAATTATATATATTTACATTTATATAGTTTGTATTTCATATTAGAAGACAACGAAGAATCCATTTTGGCAGATACTGTTTTCGAAAACCCATATGTTAAAGGCCTACTGTATGGAGTAGTTCACTCAAATATTAGTAAAACACTTAACAAATCTTGCGAAGATCAGATTGCCTCAAAAATAAAGAACTGCATTTCAAGTGTAATATCTAATAATGATTTAAAAATTGAAACTAGCGATATTAAAGTTGATAAAGTTGATGATGGTTATCAAGTATTATTGGATAGCTCAAAACTGTTTATGATTTTTAAGAATGATGAATCATGGCTTTTAAAAACAAGACAATTAATTAGATGAAGACAAAGTTTAAACTCAAAAGCGGCCAATAGGGTATACCCTAGTGGCCTTTTCTATTTCTGTGCTATACTAGGAATTACAAGTGTTCATTAGAACTGTCCAAAATGAGAATTGGAAATGGCTAAAATCGGTTATGCGCGTGTGAGTTCCAAGGAGCAACATTTAGATCGACAGTTAGCGGCTTTAAAAGACGTTGATAAATTATTTACGGATAAATTAAGTGGGGCTAACACTAATCGGCCAGAACTGCAAAAAATGCTGGCCTATATTCGTGAAGGTGATATTGTAATGGTCACTGAATTAGATCGCTTAGGCAGAAACAACCATGATTTGACTAAGAAGCTGTCTAAAATCTCTTAAGTAATAGTGCTAAAAACGCTGAAGAAACCAGGGATGTCAAAATTGAGGATGGCAAGTTCGTCAAAATTGCCGCCTCAATTCAACCCAGCGACGGTGAGCAGGTGATTGACGCCACCGATAAACTATTGTTGCCGCCTTTTGTGGATCCCCATGTTCATTTGGATGCGACCCAAACGGCCGGTGATCCTGAATGGAATCAATCCGGCACCTTATTTGATGGCATTCGAATTTGGAGTGAGCGAAAGAAAAAGCTGACGATTGATGATGTCAAGACGCGGGCAAAAAAGGCCCTTAAGATTCAGGTTGCCAACGGGATTCAATTTGTCCGCAGCCATGTTGATGTGACCGATCCCGATTTGACGGCTTTAAAGGCTTTAATTGAGGTCCGTGACGAGGTTGCCGATCAAGTGGAACTCCAGCTGGTGGCCTTTCCCCAAGAAGGCATTTTATCCTACCCAAATGGCAAGGAATTGATGATTGCCGCTGCCGACATGGGAGCCGACGTGATTGGCGGGATTCCCCACTTTGAATTTACCCGCGACTACGGCGTTGAGTCACTCAAATTCTTGATGAAAGTTGCCGAAAGCAAGGGCAAACTGGTCGACGTTCACTGTGACGAAATTGATGACCCGGCTTCACGGAATCTGGAAGTTTTGGCCACCTTGGCACTTGAAAGCGGCATGGGCGACAAGGTTACCGCCAGTCACACCACTGCTATGGGTTCGTACAACGACGCCTATACTTACAAGTTGTTTAGACTCCTGAAAATGTCTCACATCAATTTCATTGCCAATCCGTTAGTGAATACCAACCTTGGCGGTCGCTTCGATACCTATCCAAAGCGCCGGGGGATGACTCGGGTTAAAGAATTATCCGAGGATGGCATCAACGTTGCCTTTGGTGAAGATGACATCAAGGATCCTTGGTATCCCATGGGCAATGGTAACATGCTCGACCCGGTTGAAATGGGGATTCACGTTGGCCATTTGATGGGGTACGACGATATTATGAATTCCTATCAGTTTATTACGACCAACGGTGCCAAGGCGATGCATATCACTGGCCACTACGGGATCTAGGTCGGTAAACCGGCTAATTGTATCATTATGAATAATGACAATTTCTACAGCGCCTTAAATGAACGCTCAGAAATTCTTTACTCCATTCATAATGGTAAGATTCTGGTTCAAACTGAGCCCAAACAAGTCAAAAACTATTTCGAAGATTAATTTAAAAGCACTCAGCCTTTTGACACACATTGCTGCGTCGGCTGGGTGCTCTTTTTGAATTGTGGGGGATTTCCAAGGTCATTGGTTGCCATTTCTCTGGAAATATGACACACTTTGATTGATGAGACACGAATTGGGGGATGAATGCGGTTTGGATATTTTATACTGTGGAGATGACCACATGTTTTCGGGGTTGATTATTTCAATCCTCTCACTGACAAAACACGCGCAAGAACCACTCAACATCTACATTTTAACTGGACAATTGTATAATCGTCATCAGCAATTTCAAGCGCTGACTGACGATCACGCAGCCTTTCTGACTCAACTGGTCAAGCGGGAAAATGTCGATAGTGGCGTTACCAAAATTGACATTACCACTCAGTTTGAGGCGGATTTGCCCAAGGCGAACATCAACACGTTATTCACGCCCTATAGTATGTTGCGGCTGTATAGTGATTTGGTGCCGCAATTTTCCGATCGGATTCTGTATTTGGACGCTGACGTTGTGTGTCGCCGGCCGTTTGAAGATTTTTATCATCAATCACTGGCAGGAACTGATTTTGTTGGCGTATTGGATCATTACGGTCGTTGGTTCTTCCATCATCAACAGAGAGCATTTGATTACATTAACTCGGGGATGCTCCTGATGAACCTGGATATGATCCGACAAGACAAATTACTGGCCCGCTGCCGGGAATGCTGCCGAAAATGGCCGATGATTATGCCGGACCAGTCCGCGATGAATAAGCTGGCCAAGCACAAGGCTTTTGCCCCTGAAAAATACAATGAGCAGCAGGATGTTCAATCTGACACCGTTTTTCAGCATTTCTCCACCCGCTGGAAATTATGGCCGATCGTCCACACGGTTTCGGTCAAGCCTTGGGAAGTTGATAAAGTTCACCAGCAACTTCATTTGCATGAATATGATGATATTTTAGCCGAGTATCAGGAGATTATGGCTGAATTGGATGCTGAAGGGGAATTGAAAACTGAGTGAGGGTGCGATGCGAGATGTGTTGCTCTTAGAATCTTAATGAACGAGCTGATTATTCCTGTTTTTGGAATGATTGGCTCTTTTTATATTTTGTCTTGATTGGATTGGTGTGCAGGAAGTGGAAGAATTATCGATTGGTTGGTGGGGTTAGGGGATTTTGAGATCCCTCCGGCCTTTAAAATACGCTCCGACGCAACTGAGGCTAACTTCTAAGTGCACTTTAATTAAAGTCCCAAACCCAGGGACTTCAATCAAAGTACCCTTAGAAACCGCCTCACCCGTTGCTCGTCGCGCTCTGATTTTTCACATACTCCCTATACAAAGGAGTCGTTTTCACTAACTGTTGGTGGGTTCCCTGGCCCGTTACCCTGCCGTTTTCTATGAAATAAATTTCGTCGGCGTTGGTAATTGTGCTTAGCCTGTGGGCGATCACCAATGTTGTTCGATTGGCCATCAACTGGTCCAGCGCTTTTTGGACCATCATTTCGGACTCGGAATCCAGGCTCGCCGTTGCTTCATCCAACATTAAGATTTTTGGATTACGCAGGAAGGCCCGGGCAATCGCCAATCGTTGGCGTTGGCCCCCCGATACCTTGACTCCACGCTCACCGACTTCCGTGTCCAAGCCCCGAGGCATCTTCTGGACAAATTGCGTTGCGTAAGCCATTTCCAAGACATGCCAAAGCTGTTCATCGGAAAAATGCCCCGGCAAACCATAGGTTAAATTGTAACGAATCGTTCCAGACATGATCGCAGCGTCTTGGCCGACCAGGCCGATTTGCTGGCGCCAATCGGCAAGTTGAATATCAGTAATATTGGTATTGCCAATCGTGATGCTGCCCTCGTTAGGTTCATAAAAACGTTCAATTAAGCTGAAAATGGTTGATTTGCCACCGCCGGATGGTCCGGCAAAGGCAATGACCGAATTGGGTTCTGCCGTAAACGACACGTCGGATAAAATGGGGTGATGCTGATCATAAGAAAAACTGACGTGGTTCATCTGAAGTGTTTGATCGCCAATATCCAAATCCGTTCCAGTCAGACGATCTTCTTCATGAGTTTGCAATAATGCCTGGATTCGAGTGGTTGAGCCACTTGCCTTGGCAACATCAGACATGAATTGGCCGAGAACCGCAAATGGACTAATCATTTGAACCAGGTACATCAGAAATGAAAATAAGGTCCCAATATCAATGGCACCTTCCCGAACCCGGATCGCACCATAGCCCAGAATTCCCAGGACCATGGCCATCATGACCATGCCCATTACAGGTCCGGCAATTGAATCATAGATCGCTTCTTTTAACCCGATGCGATAAAGGCGATACATCCGTTTATCGCCGGCTGTTCGTTCTAAGTTTTCTGCGGTAGACGATTTGACTAGACGGACTTCGCCCAGCATTTCACCGGCTTTACCATTGAGATCTGCCAGTGCGTCCTGTCTCGCTCTGGCAACTTTGTGGGATTGGCGGACAATTGGCAGCAGGCAGATCAAGACGAGCGGAACGGCGATAAACATAATGATAGCCATCCGCCAGTCCATGATGAGCATTAAGACCAATGCGCCAACCAGTTGCAGAATCGAAGTTGCGGTTTTGGGAACCGAATTGGCCAACAGTTCCTTGACCTGTGTGGAATCATTGACCAACCTGGACGTTATTTCGCCAGATTTGGTTTGGTCAAAATAACCCACCGGCAGGGTTAAGATTTTATCCCAAAGTGTTGTTCGCAGCTTATAGACGACGTCTTCACCGAAGAAGCCTAAAATACTGCCGGAAAAGGCTCCAATAATGGTACTGAAAACGAATAGTAAAATGACGGCAACGATTAGGCCGACATCCATTGAATGACCGATTGAGTTGATGATCCCCTTGGCGATGCCGGGAACCATCAATTGCATCGCCGTTGCGACAACTCCTAGAAAAAAGCCAAGCAGCAGTTGCCAGTAACGGGGGTGAATTCGGTTGATTAGGCCCATAAATGTTTTAAAGTTAAACTTGGTATTGTTCTTGGACTGAGCTTGCATCAAAATTATCCCCTAAATCCTTCTAATGATGTGTATACATCCATTGTTATCCCAAATATCCTAGCATAGCAAGCCTTAATTTTACACCAATTTCATCATTTAAAGGGCGATTTTTAGTGAATTGCCCTTTTTAAACGTCCCGTATGATAAAATAATGTCATATTTGTGGTAGAATGGTTCTGTTCATGATTTTAACTTCTCGGAAGAAAGGATGACATTGGTAATGACTAAACGGACATCAAAAGTGTTTACGTATCATGATTTTGATGATGACGTGGTCTTTACCAAAAATCAAAATGCCACCATTCCTGAGGGCTACATTTGGCTGCATCAAAATTGGTTTTACCGCGTAACGGCGACGGTCGTCTACTGGGTGGCGGTTGTTGTCAGCTTCGTTTATTGTCGGCTGTATTTGCGGACGTCTTTTCGAAACAAACGGTGTCTGCGCACCCAAGGCAAACGGGGCGCCTTCATTTATGCCAACCATACCCAGCCGCTGGGGGATGCACTTTTACCGATGCTGGTCGCAATACCCCGGCGGGCGTATCCGATTGCGGAACCTGCCAACCTTGGTATTCCAATCGTCGGTCGTCTCTTGACGATGGGTGGTGCGTTGGTCCTACCCGCGAAATTATCACAAATGATCCAATTCCAGCGGGCGATGAATGCTCGATTGGACCAGCATCAACGAGTGTTTATCTATCCCGAAGCCCATGTTTGGCCGTATTACACCAAGATTCGTCCGTTTCCAGTTGGCGCATTCCATTATCCAGTCGCTGCCGACCTGCCCAGCTACAGCATGACGATTACATATCAAAAAGGCCGACTGTTGAGCCGACCCAAGCAGGTGGTATACTTCGACGGTCCGTTTATGCCGGACAAGTCACTTCCGCGTAAACAACGCCAACAAAAACTCCACGATCAGATTCATGCCCAAATGGTGACCCGCAGTCACCAAAGCAACGTGTCATTTATGACCTACCAGCATCAATCACATTGATTTAAGGGGGATTCATTATGGAAAATCAAACCGTGCCAATTTTTTACGCTGTCGATGACAATTATGCACCTTATCTGGCAGTTTCACTGGCTTCACTGGTCGCGCATACATCACCGGACAGGCATTACCAGGTGATTGTGTTGTGTGATGATCTCAATACCGACAATCAAGGGCGGCTTAAAGCCTTTGAAACGGACAACCTCAAAATTCAGTTTGTTTCAATTAATGACCGCTTGAAGCAAGAAATTACTGATAAGAATAACAAACTACGCAGTGACTACTTTACCTTTACAATTTATTTCCGGCTGTTTATTGCTGAATTGTTCCCCAAATTGGATAAGGCGCTCTACCTGGATGCGGACACGGTGGTTTTAAAGGACGTGGGTGAATTATTTGATACCCAGCTGGGGGATAACCTGGTTGGCGCAGTGCCGGATCACTTCATCGGCCACACTCCGGAAACGATTGACTATGCTGAACAAGCCGTTGGGATTGATTCACAGAAATACGTTAATTCCGGCGTGTTGTTGATGAACCTGGCTGAAATGCGCCGTTCAAAATTCGCTGAACACTTTTTGCAGCTCTTGAACAAGTACCATTTCAAGAGTTTGGCCCCGGATCAGGACTACATGAATGCCATCGCGAGAAATCGAATTTATTATTTGAACCCGTCATGGAACATCCAAATCACCACGCCACAGGATGTTGACCCCTGGCTGATTCACTATAACTTATTTGCCAAGCCGTGGCGCTATGATGATGCCCCTCGACAAAGCTATTTTTGGACCTATGCCAAACAAACCGATTACGAGACCATGTTAAAACAGCAGCTCGCAGATATGAATCCTAAAGAAGTTGCCCGTGATCAGAAGAATCAGTCCGATTTGATTCAATTAGCCGTTGATATTATTAAGACCCCAACGACATTTTACGCAAGGGCCAAGCAAGGAGTAAAAATTGCCCTATGACTTTTACACCGGTAAAGCTTGGCGAGCGTGACAAAGTGATTCAAAACATTGCTGAAAACGTCCGTCAGGGAAAATTTAATCAAAAAGTCGAACTACATGATCCAGTACTGACACTTACCGAGCAGCATGAGGTGTTGGACCACTTCTTGAAGCTTCACCAAACTAAACGTTATCATTGGCGGGCAGCCGAAGCCCGGTCGGTCATGAATATGGCTGCGAGGATGATGAATCCCAATTTAAAAGTTGAGGGGACTGACAATTTAAAGGCATTGGAATGGCCGGCAATCATTACCTGTAACCACTTTAGCCCGATTGACAGCCTGCTGGTTCGATCAGCCCTGAATCAACCTGATTTGTCGATTGTCGTTGAGCTCACCAACCTTAAAATGCCCGGGATGCTGGGATTTTTGATGACATACGCTGATACGATACCTGTCAGCGACAGCGTCAATTACATGGGCAAGGGGTTTATTGCCCTTTTGCAAAGTAGCTTGGCACGCAAACAGTCAATTCTAATTTATCCGGAACGGGAAATGTGGTTCAACTATCGCAAACCGCGGCCGCTTGAACGGGGAGCGTACTACTACGCCGTTAGATTGAATGTGCCAATCGTGTCCTGCTTTGTTTCGATGGTTGACGCCCCGACCAAATCGGATCCGCATGGCATCAATTATACGGTCCATGTGTTACCGCCAATTTATCCGGATGCGGTCGAAAAGTCGGCCACATCACAGCGGGAAGCTGCCGAAAAGATGCGCCAAATTGATTACCAACAAAAAGTTGCTGCCTATGAAAAGGCCTATGATCGTCAATTCACTAAGGATTTTAGTCCAGACGACATTGCTGGTCATTATCAATAACTAAATGGACAACAAAAAGGCATGACCGTGAACAAAATGATCTTTCATTCACAGTCATACCTTTTTTAGGATCGAATAACGAATTAGTTAGGTAGATTGCAAATTAATTCAAAACAAACTGTTCAATTTAAGTGTACCCTAAATGGACAAAAAGCAGTATAATCAACTTATGAAGAAAAGCTTAGGTTCTGCTTGGGATAACAAGCAGTTCTTTGTTTTTGTCAAACTGTCTAATTAGAGTGTCTAAATAGAATGCAGTAGGGTGGAGGAGACTGATCCTCTGAAAGGAGAGTTATTGATGAAAGTTGGTTATGCGCGAGTTAGCTCAACTGATCAAAATTTGGCCCGCCAAATTAAAGCCTTGAAAGTGGCTAGATGTGAGAAAATCTTTGAAGAAAAACAATCGGGCAAATCGACCCAAAACCGACCAGAATTACAGGCGGCGATTGCTTATGTGCGGCAAGGAGATACATTAGTAGTGGCCTCATTAGATCGGCTTAGTCGAAACTATGACGACGCCAGTGATATAATCAAGCAGATCAGAGATAAACAGGTTAGAATGGAAGTCTTAGATGCCCCATTTCTTTCAATGCAGACTGGAGATTCAGATATGGACAAATTTATGTTTGATATGCTAACCAAGCTGTTAGCTTATATGGCGCAAACTGAGCGAAAAAAGATTCGGGAACGTCAGCGGCAAGGAATTGAGATTGCCAAAGCCAATGGGAAATATCGAGGGACTCGGCCCGCTTACGCCGCAGACGCACCTAACCCACAAAAACGGTTTATCTACCATCGTATCGTTGATCAATTAAGAAACAAAGCAACCGGTGCCCCAATTAGTTATCGAGCGATTGCGGCTGAAACCGGCGTCTCGGTGCAGACAGTGATTAATATTAAAAATCGGATGAATCAGATGTTATCTGAGAAGAAAACTTTTAGCTCGCGAGATTAGTTAAAAAAAAGGGGAATAAGATGATTGATATTAATTATGGTAACTATACGCTTTTTCAATACCTAATCATTGCATTTACTTTGTTTCCAATTGAAATTATTCATTCATGGTTAATTGTAATGATTTATTTGGTTATTACTTTAATAACTTTAAGCACGTTATCAAAACTTTTTGAACGTAGGCATCCGTGTTACAAAGAAAAAAAGTCATGTGACAACGGTGCCATGGTTACGCACATCACTTGCCGTCTTATCCACTGCAATGTTATTTGTCATATTATTAGTTAAAGATAGTAGCATAGGTTTTTTAACCTGCTACGCATTAATTGCAGCGCCTCACGTAATTTCAGCATACTTTTCAATCCCTAGAAGGTCACATTTTTAAATAAGATGTTAAATAGGTGCATTCTGAGAACACGTTCAACTTTAATAACTGGTGTTTCCCCATCTTCTCGCTCTTCTCTTTGCGTAGAATTTACAGACAGGAGAATAACAGGATAAAAGATATGATAGTCAAGACGGTTTCATTTAATCAAATATATTTGATATATTTGATATATTTGATATGTTTCGTGATAGATAAAGAACAACAAGGCAAATAAATATAGCTAGTATATTAAGTATATTTAATATACTAGCTATATTTATTTGCCTTGTCGCATATCATAAATTATTTTTTCAGAGTCGCTAAGAGTATCGCGATAAGCTTCCATGGCGACTTTGACAACCTCGTACATTGGCATATCTTTTGCATAGCTGATATTTCGAACCATATCGGCAACCGGAGGATCGACTTGTATAGGCTGCCTATCTTTGGCCTTATATTGTTTTTCACCATAAGTAATCTTTGCATCGTCATCAATAATGGTTGGCTTGTTCCGATTATCTTCTGTGTTTTGTTTATTGTTCTTTTTATTCAGCAACGCCATTTATTTCGATCTCCTTGCCAAGTGGTAATGTAATATTTTCAAGTGCATCAAAATATTTTGATTGATAAGTAAAGTTTTCAACATCTCCAGTTTTCTCAAATGAGGAAATTCGAGCCTCTAGTTCACAAAATAGATCGGCAAAGAGCCCAAACATTTTTCGATCATTATAATCTTCGAGTGAGACACCATCTTCGCCAAAATTTTCTAAACGGTCGTGATTTTTGATAATAGTGTGGAACACGTTATCGCGTCCATAAACTTCAACAGTCTCTCTATAGTTTTCGATTTGTCGCTTCTTATGAGAAGTTAAAAGTGCGGGCAATACACCTGCAACTTGAAAGTGTGCTTCTTCAGGAAAATTATCTAACATTGGTTGTAGGTATTTCCCAATGAAATTACTTGTTCCTTCCATCGCCATTTTACGAACTTCTTGTACGGCAATGATATAATCAGAAGCCATAATTATTGCATCAACGACTGTGTCAGTGGAAGGAGCGACGTCAAAAAAAATATAGTCGTAATCGTATTTGATTTCATCTACCATTTTTACCAAATATAAATATCTGTCTCGTTTACTCTTCGAGTTATCGATAATCGTATCAGTAAGCTCGTGTTCGGCAATTGAACCTGCAATGAAATCGAAATTTTTTGTTAGTGGAAAGATTGCATTTTTTAAAGTTCCACTTTGTACTGCCTTTACAAAGGACTGTGGGAAATGACGTTGATTAAAAGTTCTTTTTACATTACTTGTAGTATTAGCTTGCAAATCGACATCAATCAAGAGAACTTTTTGATTGAACAATGAAGGTTTACTTGCCGTTATTGCAAGAAGGTCGGTGTCAGTGGTTTTACCGACGCCACCTTTCATATTTGTTAAGACCACTACTCGTCCTTTTCTCATTGTAATTACCTCTCAAAATATATTTAGTATATTTAATATAGTAGATATACTCGCTATATCGAATATACTAAATATAGCAAATATAGCAAGTTTTGTCAAAAATATATTTTGATAAGTTTACCTTTACATCATTTCTTTGCTCGGTTATACTCTAGGTATATTCAAAAATAAGAGAATACAAAAAAAGAATAAAAGAAAAGCACCACCCAACTGCAATTGGGAAGCGCTCGACAAAATCTCTTTCAACTAAGAAGATTATACCAGCAAATTGGTAAGATGTCGAGAATGGTGTGATTTCAAAACGGTAGGGGACAAGCTGCCGGGTAAAGACTAAGGGGACACGTGTGGTGAGCGACTTCTGTGCAAATTCACTGGATCTATTCACTTAGATCCGTAGGCGGTAATTTTAAAGTTTATTCGGGGGTAGTCGGACTACTTCCACCTTAAGCAACTTGGCATAACGCTAAGTTGCTTTTTTGTCTGCGCTTTTTCATTTTCTATGTATTTTCTATTAAGCTAACTTAGGTGTTTATTTTGAAAGGAGGTGAGCTCACCATGTACGATTTAAAGACGGTTCAGGCTGCACAAAGACTGGTATTACACGATTCACTACATACATATAAAGTTAAAAATAGTAGTTTTAATATTGCCGGACAAGTGATGGAAACCCCTACAAAGAAGGGGGCCATTGCGCTCTTCAGCAGTAAGGATTCCATGCAAAAAGCCCATGGTGTGGTTATCACCTCTTTTGAAGGCCTGGAGGCCATTGCTGATCGGATGACTCATTGGACACCTAACACCTTTAACTGGCTGGGCTACACGCAGAACAGGGGGAGCGTTCGTGGTCACCGAGAAGCTAACTTAGCTCAGATTAATACCTTGGTCGTTGATATTGATTTTGCTGAAGCGCAAGAACGCGATGCTCGGGAGCGGGAAGTTTTGGGTGCGGTCACGGTTGCCGACTTATTCATTCCCACGATGATTTTGCGGACTGCGAAGGGGTTCCATATCTACTACGTTTTTGATCAGCCTATGTTTTTACGGAAGAAGCGCGGCCAGTTTCCAGTTTTGAAAGCGGCCCAGAAAATGTCTAGTTTTGTGCGGCAGTGGATTCAACAACGGGTTACTGGGGTCGATGTGGGCTGCAATAATTTTGGCATTTTCCGAATTCCGCGTCAGGATAATCTGATTTTTTTTGATGCTAATATGTTGATCCAGGTGAGCGCTCTGATGAAGTGGTCACAGTATTATGCTGCTCAAGTTCCCGTCACGGACCAAATGGGAGATCAGGTGATTTCATTGTCTTCTGATGAGGGCCGTCAGGTTGATCAAGCTTGGTTTAAAGCGTTATTGAAAGTGACGACAGTCAAATCAGGCCATGGATTAGCCCGTCATAACACTGTTATGACGCTAGCTTTAGCGATGTATCAATCTAAAATTTCTCAGCAGCGTGCGAGAGACGTGCTTGACGTCTTTAATTCAAATTTACATGACCCATTGGTCGATCGCGAAGTTGTACAGTGCGTCAGAGACGCTTATTCAGGTGACTATCGGGGGGCCGCACTGAGTTATGTTCAAGGACTATTGGATCAATGGGTGCCTAATTTTTCAGGTAAAGTCGTTGTGGGGATTGGCTGGCATAAATTTGCTAAGCCACGTGCCGAACGACAATACAGCCATGCTAATGAATGGCGTAACGATGTGCTTGCGTTGATTAATCGAATGGGTAGTTCTGCTGCTTCGGTTGCCATGTCAACGCGTCAAATTCAGGCTGAGTTAGGGATTTCTCCGGCGAGTTTGAATCGGGTTATGAAGCAATTACAAGCAACTTCGCAATTGAAGCGGGTGCAGCGTGGTAACCAGCCGACTTTATTGACGACGGTGACCATGTTATTTAAGTCGGCTATGGTGAGACGTCAGGCTCAAAGTCAAGCGTGGACGGGGTATTTAACTACACTAATGCCAACTGTAAGCACAAATAGTTATGAGCCAACAGTTCTCACTTCAACTGAGATGCAAGCGGTGAGTGGTGATTCAGCGCCACCGTGGGTAATGGAGACGAGGAGAAGAACGGGGTGAAAAGTGCTGCTATCAATTGCCATAGGTATATATCTAGAATAGGCTTGTTGCTGTTTGAGGGTATTGCTACTTAGGGGTCTTGTGTGTGGACTCACAAAAATAGCTTGGCAAATTTTAGGAAGTGCGGTAAACTATAGTCAGTCAAAAGGGAACGTATGTTCTTGATATGGCAAACTTAATAGTTTTATTATTTTTTGTGTCAGTATTGTCTGACTGTGCTTTTAAAGTTGTAAAGTAAATAGCACAGTGCCTGTTGATTTATTTATCAGGGCACAAAAAAAGAGGGACCAGCTCCCAAAGTCTTGTCAAGAATTGGCGTTCCTGACAAGATGGCGAAGTTGGTGCCGCATAACGTGATCAGACACGTTAGCGACCGTTGCCCTCCTGACACAGCCTAGCACGTCTTGGAAACGATAGGCCATGTCAAAACCATTATATCATTGCTAGGTCGTTCTTACGATACTCTTATTTACGAATTCGAGAGAATACTGGTTGATGGTTAGTTTTAACGCGTGATTAACGGGTTAAGTG
>NC_017018.1 GCF_000237995.1 Pediococcus claussenii ATCC BAA-344 | reverse complement strand
GCAAGTACAGAAAACATGTTGAACCAAATTGATTTTGGGTAAATTAGTTTGATTTTGTTGTCGCCAACGGCGACTTCTGATACAGGAAATTTAGCACAAACACCAGCAATTTTAATTGTGGTGTGTAAGTGCGCATTAAACTCATTTCATTCCGTTTAATGACGCTAAAAAATAGCTAACTTGATCATTAAAATAAAAGGTTTTTTTTAGTTCAATGCGCACTTACATGTCAACTAACTTTGACGTGTTTCGATACCCCAAAAATTGTATTAGATTTCGCTGCGCTCAAACAAATCTTTTTAATTGCTTTACACCGTTTTTCTTTCTAAACTTAATCACAATCTTTGAATAACTAACTATAAAAAGATGCCTTTAATTTAAACCTGAAATAATTAGCTAATGTTAGGAGTAACTCAGATGGACGAAAAGAAAGTATTAAAGCCAATTGATGAAATGCTTGCTGATCCTTGGCAAATTGATATTCAAGAATTATTTGAAGCTTCTGTCAATGAACCTGACGAGATCAAAAAGAATTTGTATGATTCCCTATACACTTATATTTTACAAAAAAGGCAAGAAGATATTATTAATCGTCCTGGCTTCGTTATTTAGCCCTCTAAAAAGTCGCTGAGGGCTTTTTATTTTGACTTTGGTATAAATGTATATAAATAGCCTTAAAATCGCTGAGAACAAAAAATAAGGCCCTTAAAAAGGAATATAGCAGTTAAAGTCTTGTTAAGATTCAGAAAAACTAACTGTTTGCTGTCAATGGTAGCGGACGAGCGCAGCGTGGGAGCATAAGGAATTGACAGCTCTTAACCAGTCTTTACACTGAAATGGCGAAAGCCAAAGTTTCTACAAAACTTTGCTTTCCTGCCTAACGGCGAGTGAAAAAGCGGTCAAGCTGGCTCAGCTTGGACGGGGTTCGGGGCGTCAGCGCCCGAATTAATGTGGCTTGCCACACCTTTTAGGCAACGAACAGCGTGAGGCGCAAGGAGCTGTGCGACTGGAGTTTAATGTGAGCCGTTTTTTGGCTCACTCCTTTGTGTTTTTTTTGTTTTAGGTTTGTATCTCGTACAGTGGCGCCTCTTATATACCTCTTTTATAAACCTCTTTTAAACCTCTTTTAGACCCCTCTTTAGCCCTACTCTCCCAAGGCTCACAGAAGTTTATCAAGTACCTTTTGTCTGTTTATCAAGTACCTTTTGTCTGTTTATCAAGTACCTTTTGTCTGTTTATCAAGTACCTTTATAAGTTCTGTACTTGATAAAAAGGTACTTTTATTTTAATATGTGTTTGAGGTGATAATCATGTCTAATGAGTTAGTTAAGTATGATCCTGAGTTGAATACTATTCCCTTGAGAAAATTTACCCCAATTGAGATGAATTTATTTTTTTCAATTGTTTCCCGCATGCGGGATCAAGGGAATAAAACTGTTCGTTTCTCTTTTGACCAGTTAAAAGAGCTTAGTAACTATAAACCAACCGCAAATAAACGTTTTATTGATGATATTGAAAATACATACCAAAAGATCCTCAGCCTTAGGTTTGGCCGTAGAAGTAAGAGTGGCTTAAATCGTGAATTTTTTGTTATGTTTACTGAATTTGAAATTAAAGGTGAAGCTGAAGAACCTTATGTTGATATTCAGATTTATCCCAAAGCATTGCACTTGCTAAACGATTTAGAAAGTTGGGTTCGTTATGCCCTAACAGAATTTAGAAATTTAAAAAGCAGTTACGCTAAAACAATGTTTCGTCTAATTAAGCAATTTCGAACTACTGGCTATTCTTATTTCTCTAGAGAAGATTTTTTTGAATTGCTTGATATACCTAAAAGTTATTGGAATAGTCCTTCAAATGTTGACAAAAAGGTTATTAAGCCAATTAGAGAAGAATTAACCCCGCTTTTTAGAGGGCTAACGATTAGAAAAAAATATGGTAAAGGCAGAGGAAAACCAGTTATCGGTTATTCTTTTACTTGGGAACCTGAAAGAAAGGACGCAAATGATTTTTCTCAAGGCAAATTTCAAGATGAGCGTCAAAAACTCTTTAACATTCAGCACAATGATGAATTATCAGATAAAGAAAAGTGGCGTGCAATTGACAAAGTTAAATGCTTGCCTTTAGGAACAACTGAAAAACAGGTACTGGCTGAAAAACAAGCTGAACATGATCAAAAAATCAGAGATCAAGCAAGACAAGAATTTCTCGCTGATCTCCGAAAGGGGTTTTAAAATCATGTCTAAAACTATTAGAGAACTTGCTGATGAATTGAAGGTCTCTAAACAAACTATTCAATATCACTACCAAAGACTACCAACAAAGAACCAACAAAAAGATAGTCAAGGTACAAACATGATTAGCCTTACAGCTGAAAGGATTATTAGGGACAAGGTAGCAAAGCCTTTGGTAGCAAAGAACCAACAAACAGGTGGCAAAAAAGTGACAAAATCTAGCAAGGAAAATAATGAGCTAATTGTTACTCTAAGAAGAGAAATAGAAGATTTAAAGTCTCAACGTGACAAACAGCTTGCTACCAAAGACCAGCAAATAAGTAACAAAGATCGACAAATAGATCGCCTAACAAAATTGGTGGATCAGCAACAGCAGTTACAACTAGCCACGGTAGCAGAAAACCATCGATTAAAAGAGCATGTACGGAAACTGAGTGAGTTGTCTGAACCCTCTAGTTCAATTCAAAAACGGGCAAAAAATGATAAAGATGATACCTTGTCGAATAACATTAATTCTAGTCAAGTCAAAGATAAAAACGACAAGCAGAAAGAAAAGAAAGTATCTAATAATAATAAAGCCAATAATAGTTGGTGGCATTTCTGGTAAAAATTAAAAAGGTGGATTAAACATGAAAATAGAGCCTAAGATAATGTCTCAAGTCAAAAGTATTTTAGGAGAGTTTGGAAACAAGTATTTAACTAGTAAGGGTTCTCTAAAACGGAATAATGTAATTAATGATCTGGATAAATTCGATCATGAATTGATGACAAAGTTATTTAAAGATCCTTTAATACATAAAAATTATGTAGAAAAGATAGCTGATACTGAAGTATTTAAACTTAATCAATTTATTGAGATGTTTGAATATAAAGGATTTTGGGAAGACAGTTATACAAAATATACAAATAAAATCGGTTTAACGGCTAATGGAAAATTTATTGACGAATCTGCTGATGTGGTTCTAGATTTTCCATTCAAAGATACCGTGTTAAAAGCTGGCATGACGAAAGAAGATCAAAAAGATGCTGACGAACCCTTTTTGCATGAAACAATTGCTAAGCCTGAAATTGATGAATTGTTAGAACCCAAGATATTTGTCAATGCCACTAAGTATGATAAAGAAAATTTAGAAGGTGTATCCACTGATAAGTTTGATGATGAAAATTTAATCATCAAGGGGAACAACTTGATAGCTTTGCATAGTTTGAAACAACAATACGCTGGAAAAGTAAAGTTAATATATTTGGATGTACCATACAATACAGGTTAATGATTTATTTGAGCTGTGGAAGGTAAACGCGGTTCTGAATGTCTCTTAAAACCTGTCTCAAATATTGACTTCAATCCATATTTTATGGAAAAAAATTAAAGGAATGTAGTATAAATGTTAAATGATAATGATTCAGAACTAAAAAAATTTCACTTGTTTCATTCTAAACCAGTCTTTGTACCAGTTATTTTAATTATTTGGTTGTTTATTATGTGCTTATATGAATATTTAACATACACAGATAGCATACTTCCTATTTTAGCTAAAAAGCAACCACTAGAAGTAATTTTACCTATATTCAATCAATTATTTGTGGCACTTTTCTTTTTGCTTGGAATAACTAATATTATTATCGCTATCCGCTATGCAATGATTAAAGACAAAGTAAAAGAATCCGAACTAGCAATACTCGCAAAAGAAACGCCTGCAGACTGGCACCCTAAAGTTGAGTTATTGTATACGACCTATAATGATTTTATACCTTATGCACTAGCTCAATGTTTAAAACAGACATATGATAACACGCAGGGCGTTATTTTGGATAACTCTACAGACCCCAAATACATCAAGATGATTGATGATTTTGTGATAGCCCATCCTAATGTAAAGTTAGTCAGAGATTCTCAAAACAAGCATGCTAAAGCTGGAAACTTAAACAATTATTTGTGTAATGGCACTCATGACTACGATTACTTTGTTATCCTAGATAGCGATGAATTATTAGAAAATAGATTTGTAGAAAAATGTTTAAAGATGTTTTATTACAATGATATTGGCATTCTTCAGTGTAATCACATTAGTGGACAAAACCACAATTCGTTTATGCGTACTTTCTCTAGTTCTGGCAATATTTTTTGGCCAGTGCAAAACGTTGTACGAAGCGTTGAAGGTGGCTGGTTAAATAAAACTGTGTCTGGCGTTTCTGTAGGCCAAACTGGAGGTGCATTATGTATTGAATTAGGTCATGGCGTCATGATTTCACGTGAATGCTTTGAAGATATTGGACAAATGCCCTATGCGGTGGCAGAAGACCTTTGTACTTCTATTGAAGCTACACTAAAAGGCTGGAACATTAAATTTGCTTCACAAATTTACGGTAATGAAGCGTTTCCTGTTAATATGGCAGCATTAATGATTAGATCTAGTAAGTTTTGTTCTGCAAATTTTGAATTTTTTAAAAAATATTCGGCGAGAATCATCAAGTCAAAGACCATAAGTCTCTATCAAAAAATCGACTTGTTTTGTTTTACCCTATCAGTTCCAATAAGTGCTTTTCAATATATTAGCTTAGTTATTACTAGTATAATTTGTCCAGTGTTGCACATTCCACTAGTAACACAATTATTTATGTTATTACCAACGTTAGTCTGTTACTTTAGTCAAAGTTTGGTCGATACTGTCTTTCATTTGACAAACGGTATGAAATTCTTAGATTTATTGGCTTATGAAGTAGAATCAATGTTGTTATATGGATCTTTTTATTTTATTACAGTCAAGTCTACCGTACTAGCTTTAATGAACAAACCTGCTAAATTCATAGTTACACCGAAGGTTAATGAGCATATAACTTTTCTGCATGCAATAAGAAATCATTATCAAGGAATCTTATTTTCAATATTTACAATAATTGCATGTATTGCAATTTCTGGAAGTTATTGGGTGTTATTATCATTTATTCCGGGTTGTTTTGGGTTTTTGTTCGAAATGCAAGCTAATTATCTGACATCAGAAGAACAAGCAAAAGCGGATAAATTACAGAGTTACAGCAATAAGGCATTACAATCTGGCAACACGGAAACAGTTGATTGGAATGATTAAAATTACATCATTACTATTTTTTAGTATAGGAGTAAAAAAGGTGAGAAGTCAGAAATTTTAATCTGGGTAAAGTAGTGAATTGTTTTATCGAATGATAAACTGCTGAATCTATTTTATAACGAAGGACACAGCGCTTTAATCCGTATGCAAAAAGATGGCTGAAAAGGAAACTCGGCTTAAACAGCATAAATGTCAGTACTGTTTTTACGGATCACCGGGAGTCAGCGGTTCGACTTTTACCAGCATCCGCTGTTACAACTGCAGTACCAGTATGACTTTTCCGTCAACACTAGTCGATAAACTGTGTCCGGCATGTGCTGGAAAATTGCACACCTGCAAAGAATGCGGTGCTCCAATTAACATGGAAATTAATCATTAATTCATAGCCTAAACGATTAATTTCCCGTATTGTCAATCTAAGTGCAACAGTTTCTAGTCCAATCCTATAAGTGGTACACAGCTTAGAGTTCCGGCATCAGTTCCGCCGCACTCCGGTAGCCCAAGATACGACGAGGCCGGCTGTTGAGTGCGTCCTGGAAGCTCTGAATATCAATGATGTCGTAATGGTGGAGTGAGCGACCTTTCGGAATAAACTCTCGTAGAAGGCCGTTCTGGTTCTCATTTGTTCCGCGCTCCCATGGTGAGTACGGATGAGCAAAGTAGACATCAGTTTCTTCTACTGAATCTAGTTGTGCGAACTCACTGCCGTTATCAAAGGTGATGGTGGTGAAGTATTCCGCACCGTAATCATCAATGATGGACTGAAGTCCCACCTTACAGGTACTTGCTTTGTAGTTAGCGAGCTTGATGATGATTTCGAAGCGACTCGTCCGCTCTGTCAAAACCAGCAACGCAGGTTCGCTATCAACGCGCTTACCTTTCACTAAATCTCCTTCCCAATGCCCCCCTTGCCGACGGTCTTGAACTTCAATGGGTCTTTCATCAATCGAGGTACCAAGCTTTGTCTTATTGGTGCGGGTATGGGAATGGCTTCGTTTAATTCGCAAACTGGGTTTGCGCGGTAAGTCGTGGGTCCGTAGTTCGAATCTACCGGCCTCAATATCCCGGTAAACCGTTGGTGTTGAAGGAACAACCTCGTCTGCGTGTTCCCGTTTGAAGGTGTGCACGAAGCTGTCCACACTGTGTACGCGTGGACGTTGCTTGATGGCAGCGGCACAGGCGGCGTAGAACTCGGGGTTCTTCTCAAGCATCGTCTTGGGGCGACACCGCTCCCGCCGCTGAGCGTGCAGATAAGCTGCCGTATCAGCAAAGTAAATCAACGCTACCTTATGCCCGGGAATTCGCTGTAGAACGGAGCCACGAGTGATCTCACGCGAAATAGTACTACGAGAGCGGTTGAGTTCGCGGGCAATCCGTGCTTGGGAGAATCCCTGATTGAGCAGAGTTTCAATGCGAACGCGATCAAAATTTGATAGTTGTTGGTAAGCCTTAGAGATGGTACGCTTGATGTTGGTCATGATGTGCCTTTCTTATGTGCTTGGTTGCTTATAAGAATAGGTCATCATGGCCTTTTTGGTCTATTTAATTATGTGTTGCACTTAGATTGTAAACGCGGGGTTTTATATTTCTCAAAATGAACGCCAATACGCTAAAGAGGATAATTCATCATATTGGCTATATCGTGTTTACGATATTAATAAGGAAGCAAAATTAGAGAAGTATCATGGCAATCTAGAACAATATTTTAGTTTTGAACCAACTGATTATCTTGCTTTGAAGAAAGAAAATTAGAACGTACAGGGTCCATTTTTAACAAATAACCCCTCGAAAACGTTGAAAGAATAACCCCTAATATCTATAATGTAGATATTAGGGGTTATTTATTTTTATATACCAGAAATAGCTTCTTTTATTCGTTATTTTTTCGATACCTTTTAGAACGATTTTGACCAGGAAATAAACGATCATGCGATCCGACTCGAATGCCAATTAAGACTAGTTCATCTTTATCAATCGTATAAACCACCAGGACATCGTTAGTTTCGCTTGGTGTTTTGTTTTTCGGGGTATCTTCGTAAGTGATAAAGGATGGCATTGAATACGTCATAAAGATCATAACGACGCGGTCTTGTATGCTTGCGGAAGTTTTCTAAATCAGGTTGTATTAACGCAAATTGCGCTCGAGAAATATTGCTTGGATAATCTGGCATGACAAACTCCTCAGTCGGTTTTCCACAATTCTACCAGATTCAGCAGATACTAGACAGGTTCTAAGAGGCATTTCACCATACTAACAAGAAAACCAAAAATTCCCAGATCATTAATTTAACATATCGTATCAAACCACGCCTGGAATATTATCTAGGCGTTTTTTTAATGTCATGGTATTTCCTGGCAGAAAGGTTGCATTATTGTGACTACAGTTGTAAACTAATAAGTGTTAAGAGGCTACAAACGTAAACTTAGAATTCAATTAATGGAGGAAGCCAATTGGAGGATGCAAAGAATGTAACCATCACCGATTCTGAATGGATGGTTATGAGAGCAATTTGGACAATGGGACATGCGACTAGTCGTGAACTAATCGATGCTATGAACGAATTAGAAGGCTGGTCAGCTTCAACAACCAAAACGCTACTTCACAGGTTGATTCAAAAACAGGCGGTTGCGCAGCATGGCGGCAGTCGACCATTCACGTATAAGCCGGTTGTTGGCGAGAAGGAATCAATGGCGGCAGCGGCAGATGATTTGTTTGACCATATGTGTGCGATGCGTGCTGGTTCAACAATTGCCGGCGTTATTCAGTCAAGGGAACTCTCACGGGCGGATATTGCGAACTTACAGGCGATTCTAGCTGAAAAGGCCAAAACAGCGCCCGAGGAAGTTCAGTGTAACTGCTTGCCAGGTGATCAAACGTGTTAAGACTGTGGTGTTCTGTTTACTTTTAGGATTGCTGCACAAAAATCCAGAATCTGGGATTTCTGATGGCGGAAACTTATGAATTTTTGTCGTAATTCTCATTCATATAGTGACATGGTGCTCCGCAAAGCAGAAGCCTAAATATAAGAACCTGGTGGAAAAATCCCGAGCCCGGGGATTTCCACACAAGGAACTTATATTCCGGCTTCTAACCGCTTTGCTACGCACACTTATTTTTAGGGGGTCGATAATCATGGCAAATAAAGAGGACCATATGAACATGAAAAACATGAGTGCTAAGAATATGGAAAATAATGAATCAAATATGAGTCATATGGATCACGATATGACCGAAACGGATCATAATCAAATGAACATGGACCACGATATGGCCGAAATGGATCACAGCCAAATGAACATGAATCATGGTGATATGGATATGGCTGGGACCGACATGATGATGCACGGTGGCTCAATGATGCATATGGGGAATTTGAAAGTTAAATTTTGGGTCTCCGTTGTCTTAGCGATTCCAGTTTTACTGTTAGCACCAATCATGGGTTTAAACGTTTCCATCCTTAGTTTAAGTTCACCGCTAATTGTTGGCATTATCATCGTTTTGTTTGATACAGCACTTTACTTTTATGGCGGAATGCCATTTTTAAAGGGGGCTAAAGCGGAAATTCAGAATAAATCTCCTGAAATGATGACGCTAGTAACCCTTGGAATTTCCGTTTCGTATTTCTACAGTTTGTACGCATTTATTGCCAACAACTTCTTGAACCCGGCAAATCATGTAATGGATTTTTCGTTCGAACTTGCAACCCTGATTTTAATTATGCTTCTAGGACACTGGATTGAAATGAATGCATTGATGGGGGCTGGGGCTGCCTTACAAAAGATGGCGGCCCTGTTGCCTAAGACGGCCCATCTAGTTACAGATAATGGTGAAACAAAAGAAGTGCCAGTATCTGATTTAAAAGTTGGTCAAGTTTTCCAAGTGCGTTCAGGTGAGAGTATTCCAGCCGATGGTGTTATTACGGCTGGGGAGTCGACCGTGAATGAAGCACTGGTAACCGGTGAATCTGCTGCCGTTACCAAGAACGTTGGCGATAAGGTCATTGGTGGTGCAACCAACAATAACGGGACGCTAACGGTTAAAATTAGTGGTACTGGTGACTCCGGCTATCTTTCTCAAGTAATGAAAATGGTTCAAAATGCCCAGCAAGCTAAATCTAAAGCAGAAGATAAAGCTGATTTAGTTGCCAAGTATCTATTTTACGCGGCATTTGGTGTTGGGATTATTGCTTTCTTTGCCTGGTTACCCCAGGGATTGGCGACTGCAATGACGATCATGGTGACCGTCTTCGTGATTGCTTGCCCGCATGCATTAGGATTAGCGATTCCATTAGTGGTTTCTCGTTCTACTACGATTGGCGCTCAAAATGGGCTATTAGTTCGAAATCGCCAAGCCATTGAAGCAAGTCAACATGTTAGCCACGTTCTCTTGGATAAAACTGGCACGTTAACAGAAGGTAAATTTACGGTGAATGCATTGATTCCAAATGATGGGATTGACGAAACAACGTTATTAAGCCGACTGGCCGCCCTTGAAAATAATTCGACTCATCCGCTGGCCCAAGCAATCATTACTGAAGCCCAAGCGAAGGACATTGAAGTCGTTGCGGCTGAAAAGTCTCAAAATATTCCGGGCGTTGGTATTTCCGGTAATGTTGATGGCACTGACTATACGATTGTTAATGGTAACTATTTAACGAAGCAAGGGATCAGGTTTGACGAGGCCGCTGCTGATAAATGGGCTGCTAAGGGTAATTCCGTCAGCTTCCTATTGCAGGGCACCCAAGTTCAAGGAATGGTTGCTGAAGGCGACACCATCAAAGCGGGTGCTAAGGAATTAATTAGTGGTCTTCAGAGGCGAGGAATTACCCCCGTAATGCTCACTGGCGATAATCCAAAAGCCGCGGAACACGTTGCTAACTTACTGGGATTGACTGAATTCCATGCAGGCCTATTACCAGATGATAAACAAAAGATTATTGCTGATTATCAAGCAAAGGGCAATCACGTCATCATGGTTGGTGACGGCGTAAATGACGCACCAAGTCTTGCCGCGGCCGATATTGGAATTGCAATTGGCGCCGGAACCGATGTTGCCATTGATTCCGCTGATGTTGTGTTGGTTAAATCAGAACCCAGCGATATTTTACATTTTCTTGATTTGGCTAAAATCACAAATCGGAAAATGGTTCAAAATCTCTGGTGGGGAGCAGGCTACAATATTGTCGCAATTCCACTCGCTGCCGGTGTGTTGTCATTTATTGGAATCATTCTAGACCCAGCCGTTGGTGCTGTGGTCATGGCGATGTCGACAATTATCGTGGCAATTAATGCGATGGGATTGACTGGTGAAAAGATTAAAAACGTGTAATTAAGTGATGACAAAAAGAGGAGAAAGATCAGCTGGTAGTCTGGTCTTTCTCCTCTTTATGATCATCATGTTAATTACTTATCTGGTTGCTCAGTTAATTTCGCCAATTTTTGATGCAGCCTAATGTCATATTGCCTGGTAATTGGCATTAACACCGCGACCACCCCGCAAATGGCAGCACCGATTCCTGCAATTACAAATAGGCGTTCAATGCCAATCACATCAGCTAGGGGACCGGCAAAAATTAAGCCAATTGGTCCAGCTAGATTCAAAAAAGAATTCAAAACGCCTAGAATCCGCCCTAACTCTTCTGCTGGATAACTTTGTTGAATCATTGCCATTAAAAACGTTGTAAAAAATGGGGTCGCAATTCCTTCAATGATGTTTAAAGCTGCAAACCATAAAAATCCGGTTTGGTTACCTGGCAAAATGCCGCTAATACCGGTTGGAATGCCAACCAGGAAAAACGCGATGATTACGGGCTTCATCCGATCCTGCCACTTACCAAAGAGGCCAATGATAGTGCCGCCGATTAGCATGCCAGTTGAATAAATGGCTTCAATTAAGCCAGCCTGACTAACGGTTCCCTGAAAGTATTTCATGGTCATGAGTGGATACATGCTGGCAGCAGGCATGTAGGTTAGTGTGAAGACGGCGCCGATCAACGTAATGTACCACAAGCCCTTGTTGTTCGTAAGTTGTTTGATCCCCAAGCGGGTGTTGTGGAGCACATGCATTGGCTGATCAATTTTTTCATTGTTAGGAATTTGTTGAACCCACGTTAAAATACAAATCCCAATGATGGCCCCAAGTACGTCTAACAGAATCAAGTACTCGATGGGGATAAACGCAAATAAAAACGCGCCCAGTGCTGGGGCAATAATCATATTCGCGGATTGCACCATTCCCAGTTGGCCGTTCATACGGGTAATTTCTTTGTCTGGCACCATTGTGGGCATTACCGATTGAATCGTTGGCATCTGGAAGGTTTGCGTACAAGACTGCATCAGTAATGAAATAAAAATGAGCCAAAGTGGAAATACATGAAAGACCGTTCCGGATACGGAAAGAATAATAGCGAAACAGGCAGCAAAAACGTCCGGGAAAATTAGGAGGCCTTTTTTGTTCCACCGATCAACCATAGGACCAACAAACGGACTAAGAATCATCATTGGCAGCATTCCTAAAATAGTAGCAATGCTCAATACCGTTGCTGAACCGGTTTTCTTGGTCAAATACCAAATAGTGGCGGCCTTCTTGATTATCAAATAATTTTTCACCACTTCTATAAGCGGCGCTGGCAATGGCACTGCATCCTTTACCAGCACTAATTATAAAATCGCCCCTCAAAATCATTGTTAAAATAACCCCCAATATCTATAATGTAGATGTTGGGGGTTATTTGTTTTTATGTGGAATAAATGACTTCTCTTATTCGTCATTTTTTCGATACCTTTTGGAACGATTTTGACCAGGAAATAAACGATCATGCGATCCGACTCGAATGCCAATTAAGACTAGTTCATCTTTATCAATCGTATAAACCACCAGGACATCGTTAGTTTCGCTTGGTGTTTTATTTTTCGGGGTATCTCGTAAGTGAAATTCATTATAACCGCTCATTCGCCGATTAAGCTCATGATCTTCAAATTCTGGTGGTAATTGTTGTTGCTCAAGCAACAGGTCAATGGCTGCTCGAACTTCATCAATAATAGATTTGTCTAAACTGGCTAACCGTTTTAGATCAGCATTAAAGGTTGCACGTGGTTTAAATCTTAGTTTTTTCATTATTTAAACTGACCCCAATAATCATCATCTGATTCAACAATTTCATCGTCAGGTAAAACATGGCGTTTAATTAACTGATCACGTGCAATTGCATATTCTAACGAACCTTCTTTAGCTTTTAATGCTCTTTCTAGCCAGTCCATTTTTTCTTGTGAAACGATGGCTACTGCGCGACTATTTGAACGAGCAATATAAACGGTTTCGTCTTCGTCATTAACTTGATCTAAATATTTTTTTAGGTTAGCGCGAAAATCGCTCTGTGTTAGTGCTAATGTCATATTTACCACCCTTTCATTGTACTTAATATTGTACTTTAATTTGTACTAAAAATCATTTTTTTAAGGAGCTAAAACTATGCAACAAGTTGTCTTACCCATCAAAGATTCAAACGTTCTTAAAGAGGTTCAAGATACGTTACTCAATAACTTTAAAGCTGGCCGACGTAACTATACGATTTTTCAAGTTGGTAAAGCGACGCTACTGCGAGTGAGTGACGTTATGGGCTTAAAACAGGCCGATATTTTTAATCCGGACGGTTCTATTAAACAAAATGCGTTTATTCATGACCGAAAAACTGGTAAACCTAATACCTTGTACCTTAAACCTGTTCAAACAGAGCTCTTATTGTACCGTCAATGGCTGCTTGATCATAAGCTGGATTCTGAATGGCTCTTTCCTTCAATTCAACACCCAGAACGCCATATTACTGAAAAACAGTTCTACAAAATTATGAGTAAGGTTGGCGATCTGTTAGGAATTAATTATCTAGGTACTCATACGATGCGCAAAACTGGGGCTTATCGTGTTTACACGCAATCAAATTACAATATTGGCCTAGTCATGCACTTACTAAATCACTCAAGTGAATCAATGACTTTAGCTTATTTAGGCTTGGATCAAGCAAGTGTAAAAGGCACCCGTAAAATGTAGGAAAACGGCAGGTTAGAACTGTTGGTTTTCCTACATTTTTTGTATCATGAATCACATCAGAGTGTAGGAGGAATTTGATGTGAGACGTGATTTAAGAGAAGGAGTGACGATTTACGTGACTGAAAATATTAAGCCTAACTTCGCCGAGATTGCCCGGCAATATAATGTTGATTATCGAACCGTTAAGAAAGCCTATGAGGAAGTCAAAGCTGGACTTAAGGGCCGACCAAGTGGTCGACCGAAACGGCCAAGTTTACTGGATCCATTCAAGCAAACCATCGATTCAAAGCTTGAACTAAATTGTTCGGCTGCTTCAATTTTTAAATTTATCCAGAAGAAGGGCTTTACCGGCAGCTATACCCTCGTGAAAGATTATTGTCGCCAAACCCGCCGAGAACGAGTTAAGAAAGCTACCATTCGGATTGAACATTCCCCTGGTCTCTCTGCTCAAGTTGACTGGAAAGAAGAAATGGCCCTAGTGAGCAGCGAGGGTGAGCTGTTTAAATTCAATATTTTCTTGTATGTATTGCCTTATTCAAAACTCAAATATATGACACTAACCTTTGATCGGAGCCAAGATACCCTCTTTTCTTGCTTACACGACGCTTTCCTTCATACCGGAGGTATTCCGACGGAAATCTGGTTTGATAATATGAAAACCGTTGTGGATCATACAAAATCCCAGTTTGGCCACGCTGTCTTTAACGAACGGTTCCACGAATTCTGTAAAGATGCCGGTTTCACACCAATTGCTTGTCGACCATTCAGACCACAAACTAAAGGTGCAGTTGAAGCCCTTGCTCGCACGGTTGAACGTTTACGGCCATACAATACTGAATTTGCTGATGGAACTGAGCTAATCGAACTAGTTCATATGCTCCGAGATGATCTAAATCATGAAACTTCGCAGGCCACGGACGAAGTCCCGTACCTGAAATGGTTAGACGAAGAAAAAGAGTACCTTCATCGCGTTCCAGTTAATCTCCTTGAACCATACTTCGAAGAAAACATTACCCGTGTCGTTTCGAAGGAGGCCATGATCAATTTCCGCAAATGTAAGTACTCAGTAGATCCGCGATACATTGGTTGTACGGTTGCTGTTGAAATCTCCAATGATGAGCAGCGCATTCACATTTATTATAACGGAGAAGAAATTCGTACGCACTCCATAACTACCAATTCGCTGAATTATGACCCCCAAGATCAGTTCAATATCCTCAAATCTGATTTGCTTAAAGGGCGGACAGATGAAGACATTTCAGCTTACATTCGTGAACATATGACTGATTACGACAACTTATAGGAGGCTACCATGACCACTAATAATCAAATTCTTTTAAATAATCTTGAGCGCTTAGGGTTAAACAAAATCCGTGAATACTTGCCGAATTACCTTGATCAAATTCACACTGATAATCTGTCATTAACTGAGGCGCTAATTGATTTAACTAATTCGGAACTCCAGAATCGACACGAAGGTCAGATTGCACGGGCCATTGGCCGTGCTCGGTTCCCCAATACAAAATCCCTAGATACATTTGATTTTAGCTTTCAACCCAGTATGAATCGCCAAGAGGTTCTGGAATTCCAGAATCTGGCTTTTATGGAAAAGTCTGAAAACTTAATCTTTATTGGCAATCCGGGAGTCGGTAAAACCCACTTGGCAATTAGTATTGGGATTGAGGCCTGTAAACAGGGCTGTCGGGTTCTCTTTATTAATTGTCATGAGCTGTTGATTAGATTGAGAGCAGCTTACGAAAAAGGACTGCTTGATCGATCTCTAAGCCGCTATTCGCGCTATGACCTATTAATTATTGATGAAATTGGGTATTTGCCAATTGGTCACCAAGAAGCTAACCTCTTATTTCAGCTAGTCAATGCCCGCTATGAAAAGCATTCAACGATCATTACCAGCAATAGTGATCTATCCGCTTGGGTTGATATTTTCCAGAACCCAACTGTGACAGCAGCCATTCTCGATCGCTTGGTTCATCATGTTCACGTAGTGAAGATCACTGGTAAATCTTACCGATTACGTGGCCTCAAGTAACTGCCGAAAACCTACATTTCTTTCTGCCGAAAACCTACATTTTTAAACTGCCCTTGACACCCAAAAGCAAGATTTGGGCGAAGTTTTTCGTCACCACCTCGAAATTGCGATTAACCAGCTGCTTCAAACCGAATTGGCAGAGTTTTTGGGTTACGAACGCTACTCATACGCTGGGATTAACACTGGTAATAACCGCAACGGCAGTTATGAGCGCTCGTTTGATACGAAGTACGGCCAACTTAACTTAACCATTCCTCGAGATCGCAATGGCCGGTTTGAAAATCATACCTTGCCAGCCTACGGTCGGCACAGTGATAATTTAGAAACAACGGTCATTCAGTTGTATACCAAGGGAATTACCACTGCTGAAATTGCCGAACTCATTGAGGAAATGTACGGTGCTCACTACTCCAAAGCCACGGTTTCCAACATGACTAAAGCCGTCAATGAACAGGTTCAAGCTTTCCAGCAACGTCGACTGGCTTCACAATATGCGGCCATCTTCTTAGATGCCACTTACTTGCCGTTAAAGCGGGATACCGTTCAAAAAGAAGCCGTTCATATTGCGATTGGCATTCGTCCAGATGGTACGAAAGAAGTGCTGAACTACCAAGTGGCGCCTACGGAATCGACTGGAATCTGGACTG
>NC_017017.1 GCF_000237995.1 Pediococcus claussenii ATCC BAA-344 | reverse complement strand
CCAGCTATCCGGCAATCACTATACTCCACTAACCTGATTGAGAACTTTAATAAGCATCTCAAGCGCACCACCCACCACAAAGAACAATTTCCAACGGAAGATTCACTGGATCGCTTCCTGGTTTCTCAGTTTAATGTTTATAACGAGAAGTCTCTGAAGCGGATCCACCGAGGGTTCAAAGGACTCCAGGACACCTTGGAAGCATCATTTATTTAAGTTAGATACATATTATATGTACGAAGGCATTTCATTTACACAAGATTCTTGACGCTACCATTGCCGTTATAGTAGGAATACTGTTAGGAGTTTTATTAACTAGTTTAGTTAATTTTCCAAGCTCAATAAATATTGGTCAAGTTTTAGCTTTAAGTGTTTTAGTTGTTGCCCCTTTGTGTTTTTTGTTTGCGTTAGTAACTTGCTCAAAAATATTCATCAATAAAGTGTTCAGAAAAGAATGAAAATATATGTTTGGAGATGATTTGAATGAGAGTACCTACTCCGAATTTAATTGGGAAACGTTTTGGCAGATTAGTAGTTGAAAAGAAAAGTCCAGAAAAAGGGCATGCTGTTTTTTGGTTTTGGCAAATTCTATAATTAATCCGAACAGAAATTAAAAAGCCCAAAGCAATCACTTACAATGGTAGTAGCTAATTCCAACCAATATAGGGAGTGATTACTTTGGGTACATCTACTTTATCACGTTTTCAACGTGGCGCACTAGCACAACTGGTCAATGAGGGGAATAAATCTTACCAAGTAATGGCTGACGCCTTAGGCGTCGCCAAAGCTACGATTAGCTATGAGTTGGACCGGGTTAAACCTTATGATCCAGAATTAGCTCAGCAAGATGCAGATCGCAAAAGGCGGAATTGCGGTCGTCGTTCGATGCTGACGGCAGCATTAGCGACTTTAATTACCAATCACTTACGATTAACCTGGTCACCAGAAACCATTGCGGCCGCTTATAACTTGAGCACTGCGTCAATTTATAATTGGCTTAATCGTGGCTGGCTCCCCTTCAAATTGACTGATCTACCCAATCGGAATGTCCGCCAGCACCGAGTGAGCGAAAATCGTGGGAAATTTACAAGTGGGACTTCCATCGAACAACGGCCAACAACTGTTAATCAACGGTTAGCTTTTGGTCATTGGGAAGTAGATACGGTGCTTTCTAGTCGAAGTGAGTCACGATCATGTCTGGTTACATTCGTAGAACGTAAGACCCGACTTCTATGGGCCATCAAAGCCCCTAATAGAACGGCTAAGGCTCTAAACACCGCCTTTGGCAAGTTTATGGGGGCCTTCGGTCCCCAAGTAAAATCCATTACTGTTGATCATGGTAAAGAGTTTGCCAATTATCAGGCCTTAGAACAGGATTATCAGATCAAAGTTTATTTTTGCCATCCATATTCACCATGGGAGCGAGGTTCCAATGAATATTTTAATAGACGGTTACGCTGGTTCTTCCCGAAAAAGACCAATTTTAGCCAAGTAACGACTGATGAGATCCTAGCAGCACTTGAACTAATTAATCAACGACCATTAAAAATACATCATCAACAGACTGCCATTGAAAGATTCCGGGCTTGTTCGGATTAAACTTGTAATTTGCCTTGGTTTTTAATCAACTCAACAACTAATGCAATCAAGGCTACGATAAAAGTACCGAAAGCCAGCATTAATTGTAAAGCGTCCGATATGGACACTTGGGCTACTCCTTTCCTAGAATGTGAGTTTATAGTTTTTACACCATAAGCACCACCCCCTTTAAGGAAATAGCCACCGCCTTAACTTCTCTACTTAAACCATTATACAGGGAAATGGGGATAGAACAATGTCTATGCATAATCAGCTTTCTTTAATTTTTGAGCCATAAATATCCAAGCTATTAACGAAAACAACAGGACTATAAACACCGTTATATAACTCGTGTTTCCGTGATAGGTTAACGAACCGTTATTATAATTAACGATTTTCAAGAAAGCAGTAATTGGATAATAGTCTTGCAGGTTTTGTCCAGCTACAAATACTCCAACAAAGCCATAAACAAAGGCAATAACCACGTTGAGATAAGATGAGGCTTGCCGAATAAACAAAATCAAGATTGGTAAGACAGCGATAAAAACCCCCAAGCTAATACCAATTAACTGAATCATTGAGATCAGAGAATGATATATGGGTTCACTTTTATGCGGTAAGAACAGGAATATCAAGTATGTTAAAAACGCATTTAAAGCTGCAAATACTACGTTGATTAGGCATAAAGCAACCAATTTGCTGACATACAATTTATTGACAGAAACGGCGCAAGTAATGTTATTCTTTAGTGCTCCAGATATATGCTCAACATTAATTAAATAGTTACTAAAGATAACAATCATTGCCGGTAAGACTAAACTAAAACTATCCCAAATAACGATATTCATAAAATCAGTGTAATTATAGAGTGAATGTTCATTGCCACTGTATAGTTGAAATATTGAGAGTAGATCAGTAAAGACAAGGGAGATAAAAAATACGAGTAAGACGTCACATCTTTTCAATTTACGAAACTCATTGATAATTAGGGTTCCCATATCTATTCCTCCTCGCTTTCAAATAATTTGACTGCGACATAGTATGATAAAAATCCCACAATACACAAGATTCCAATACAAGAGGGCGTGGAAAAAAAGAGTCTGGTAATGCTAGCGGACATCGTACCAGATGAAATATGTGGTAATGACCACTTGAAGACAACAGAAAGCGGCAACGGGAAGCGATTATATTGTAATGAAGTGACAAAGCTCAATATTGTATATGACAAACTTACCACAAACGACATTAAGTAATTCTTTTTCATTTTCAAGACGACTATCAGTAATGGTAGATCAGCAACGGTTACCATTACACCAATGATCAGGCCGATCCCAAGGGTGGTAAAGAATTGCCCCAGATCAATATTTCCGCGTACCACACCTAATATAATGGGCAATATTAAAGAGACAACTGCGAAAATCACCCCGATAATTAATGTTGCAATAATTTTTGCTAATAATAGACTCCTTTTAGAAATAGGAATGGTTAAAATGTTTTTTAAGGTGTTATTATCACGTTCTTCAAAGACCAAGGTTGCTAATATTAGCCCTAGAAAAATTGGCATTAGTAGGTAAAAGCCAAAAACAAAAACAAACATTTTCAACTTATCAAACGACATATTAGCATGTAATGCTAATAGTGATAAGGGAATCGGAAATAAGAAAGCGGCTAATACCGTATATTTTAAAATACTATTCCGTTTTAATTTTTTGAATTCACAGACTAGAAGACTACTCATGGCTAGCGCCCCCATTGGTAATGGATTCAAAATAATTTTCCAATGTACCTTCCTTTAAATAGGCCGCCTGAACATCTATGCCGTTCATAATAAATGCCTTAATAATTGCAGCAGAATCTGTAATGGCATGGCTAATTGATAACTTTTGCTGATTAGTGATCACAATATCTTTAATCTTGAATTGTTGCTCTAGAATCTTAGCAGCATTGGCGCTATTAGATACTTTAAAAACAAATGAATTGCTGTTTTGTTCAATTAAATCTTGCAGCTTTGATTCAACCAATAAGGCCCCATTGGCAATAATGCCAATATCATCAGCAATTAGTTGCATTTCAGACAAAATATGGCTCGAAATTAAAATTGTCGTCCCTTGATTCTGGCTTAAATCGATCAGTAACTTACGAATATCGACGATACCTTCCGGGTCCAACCCATTGATTGGTTCATCTAGGATTAAAAGCTCCGGTGAGTTCATAGTCGCGTTAGCAATTGCCAGCCGTTGTTTCATACCTAAAGAATATTCTGAAAACAATTTTTTATCTTTATAGGGTAATCCTAGTTTGGTCAGTGAGCTCTCTATTGTCTTTTCTGGTAACTTCCGCAATTTAGCGAATATTCGTAAATTTTCTGTCCCAGTTAAGTTAGGATAGAATCCTGGGGATTCAATTGTATTACCTACTTTACTGAAAATTGATTTCAGCTCACTATTGGTAATCTTCGACATATCTTTTCCAAATAACGAGTATGTACCAGAACTAGGTTTAATTAAACCTAGAATCATTTTCATGGTTGTGCTTTTACCAGCACCATTTTTCCCTAATAATCCGTAAATCTTCCCTTTTTGTACATGAATACTTAGATTCTTAACACTAATCTGCGGACCATAAATTTTTGTTAAGTGATCTGTTCTGAGAACGTAATCGTTATTTAAATCCATTAACTCTCTCTCCCCTCAATTTGCTTGTTATCAAGAAAGTTTCTATAATAAAGTCCCTTTTTTGCTATTAGTTCGTCATGAATCCCTTCCTCAATGATTTCTCCATGACTTAGTACATAAATATAATCCGCATCTTGAATGGCCGCAAGCCTATGCGAAATAATAAGTTGCGTGATATTTAGAGACTGTAAATTATGATAAATCTTTTGTTCAGTTAATTGATCCAAGCTATTTGTTCCTTCATCAAATATTATAAGTTCAGGATTTTTGCTGATTGCTCTTGCAATTGCTATTCTTTGCTTTTGACCACCAGACAAGTTTTGCCCATTATCCCCCATTACAGTATTAATGCCCAAAGGCAACTGTTTTACAAAATCTAAAATCTCTGCATTTTTTAAGCAATCTTCAAGTTGACTATCAGACAATTTATTTCCAAAGTCTAAATTATCTTTAATAGTCCCATTGATTGCTAATGGTGTTTGAGTAACTACTGATATTTTATCATATAAGCTTGCTGAATTTAGCTTCCTATAGTTGACACCATTAACATACATACTTCCACTGTAGTCATCAAAAACATTCATGATTAATTTTGTAAGCGTCGTTTTTCCTCCACCGGAATTTCCCACAATGGCAATACGTTTTCCTTTAGGGATCTTGATTGAAATATCTCTTAGATCAAGATTGGTTGTTTGACTATAAGAGAATGAAACATGAGAAACTTCAATATCATTAATTGCTGAAATTTCGGTTCCTCCATTTCTCGAAACAGATTTATAAAACATTATTTCATTTAATCTGTTAGTAATCTCCTGAATCACCTTGATCTGAGGAATCGCACCAATGGTAGAATTAATCGGAGTAATCGCAAATGAACTAAGAGAGACGAACTGTATAAGAGTCCCTATGTTTATTTGACCTTTTTGAATCAGAAAGAATCCAAGAGTATAGATCAAGAGGTTTGTTATTACACTGATACTGTCTAACCAACTTTGCAAGTTATTGTTTAAAGAACCCTTTTCTCTAAAAGAATCGATACTTTTAAAATATTTATTTTCCAAGTCTTTTTCTAACTTGTCTTGGCTTCCCATACACATGATCTGAATGATATTGTTAAACACATCTGCCATATTATCTTGGGCTTGCGTTTGTGTAGTTATATACTCTTGCGTTTTGGAATGCAACTTGGAATTTAAGCTGTAAATTAAAATCCCCTCAAAAGCCCCAATTAGAATAATAGAGGTGGTTAACAATGGTGAAATAGTCAACATTACAATAAAACAAACTATTCCGGTTAAAATATCTATGAACATTTTAATTAAAAAGGTTGAAAGAAAATTATTGATCATACTTATATTGTTAAAACGATTCAAAATGTCACCTGTGGAATGGGTCTCATAGAATGTAAGATCAATACTGAATAATTTTTCGAGAAGTTTATCAATTACCTGCTTAAAGACGCTCGTTTGCATACGTAGAACAACCCATTGTCTAATCCAAGTGAACAACAAATTTAGAACAAAAAAACTTATTATTATAAGACACAAGACTATTAAAACTTGTTGAATATTAATATCAGTTTTTACTGAAGCGTTAACTATGCGCTTAATAATATCAGGAATAATTAGGACTATAGCTTCAAGAATAACTGTGCAAAATATGGTGATAAAAACATCACTCTTTTTAAAATTGAAAGAGCCTAATATCCCCTTATTTGAAGGTATAAATCCATGAAACTTAGTCTGTTTTGAAAAAGAAGGTAGTGGTGTGATGATACAGAGTACAGGTAAACAATTTTGCTGTAGGTCTTGAAAGCTTTGTTTTTGCACCCCTTCTGCTGGATCCAATACTGTAAACACGTTTTTTTTAACACTTGATATTACAACATAATGGCCGTCTTTTGTGGGCAAAATTGCTGGTAAGTTCTGTATTAAAGATTTTCTTGATTTAAATTTAAAAGCTTTTAGATCAAACTGATTATCTTTAGATATGGTTTTCAATTGTGCAACAGTAAGCCCGTCTCGGGAAGGCCTTACTGTTGCAATTAAATTGTATAAATTTTTATTATATCCATACGATTTAAAAATCATTAAAATACACGCTAGTCCACAATCAGAACTACTAAATTGGTTTATTAGTCTAATTCTATGCTTCCTCACCTTTACAGCCCCTCCTAAAAAGTGTCTCAAGTGTCTTGAATTGACCATGGTGGCTTAAATTTCTAAAGAGAGTACATTAGGTAACTTTGAATTGTTCATTTTTAGAAGTGCATATCCTATGCCAGAAATTCCCAGCATAAAGCTAGTATTTTCATATTGAGGAGGTAATCCACATGACCAATGTCCCTCTAAAACTTTTTTGGCCATTTTCAACTTAATAATTTCTAGATCCTTTTGGTCTTGAATTGTTAACTCATCTTGTGCTTCTAATAAGCAAAGAACATTACCAAAACTTCCATGACACAGACAATTTTGGTCACGATTACCCATTCGCTTAATAGAATCAATAGCAAGTCGTATATCCCTTTCAACTAAGTCGTTATTAACGTTAGCGCAATTTCTTTTGACAGCAAGTCGAGCCAGTAAGATTCCACTTGATCCATGACACCATGCAACAGGATTGATATTATTCTTATAATTTCTTTGTCCTTGAATGATTCGGTTGTCTCTCCAGTTATGCAAATTATGGTCATAGAGCTTATCTTCAAAATTTAATGTATTGCTTATCAAGTCTAATATTCTTTTATCCTTGGTGGCTTTATACAAACGAGAAAAAGAAAGAATAAAACCGCTCGCTCCATGTGATAGTCCTGCAAGAGGATCGCTGGCCATATCCGATTTCCATGCAATGGAATTATCAGGAAAAGCAACTCGTGCACTTTTTTCGATATGATCCAGCAACGACATACTTATATTTAAGTATTTCTTGTTCCCGGTTAGTTCAAACATGTTTACAAATACGTTGATTGCTCCAGCACTTCCAAGTAAATAATCACAAATATCATCATTTTCAACTTGATTTGGGAGGTGATCGCATATCTTGCGAGCATATTCAAAATACAATTTATTTTGAGTTATTCGAAAAAGAATTTGGAATGTATATGCGATAGATGACTCCCCGTAAAAAGCACCTAATGATTTATCATCAAAAAAATTTTTATCAAACAAGCATTGATCTACGTACTTAAACAATGTATTATCTAATGCTATTTTTAACTGTAAGTATTTCTTGTCCAAAAAATTTTGATTTTGTGCTAGAAAAGCATTAACAAAAATTGCAATACCTGCTATTCCATCATACAAATACATACCCATTTTAGATATTTCCCAAGAATTATCTGCTTCTGTACTTAACACTGCTTGAATCCAATTAACATCATTATTTTTTTTTGATATAAAGGCTCTATTATATAGATTATCTAATATTTTTTTTGCAGCAGTGTCAAAAATATCGTGTGAATAAACTAAATTTGCTGTCTCTTTATTAAAATTAAGGGTAGTTTGCCGTTTTTCCTTCACTCTCATTTCTGGTGTGGGCGAAGAAATCTTAAGAGATATAATGAATCTTTGGAAATTCATGTCCTCAATATTTAGATTCTTGATTCTTTTCTTTATTACAGAATAAGCAGTGTCACCAAAAAAGTTAATACAATCACCCATACTGTTATAAAGCTTTTTAGACTTAGGTTTACTGTAAAAGTAGGGAATGTCATTGTTGAGTAAGTCTTGAACTTCACTATATAGAATAAATTTACCTTGTTCAGAACTTGTATCTGTATTTTTTCCTATAGAATGCAGAAACTTTATTCTTTCTTGTGCATTTTGCAAAAAAATAGGGTGGTAAGAAGTTCTTAATACCATTGAATACTGTTGAGTGTTTTTTAATAGAATTCTGCTCTGAATACCATTAAAAAATTCCAAATCAGAAATAAGTGTTTCTTTTAAGGAAATCGCTTTTTTATAAGCATTACAAAATCCCTTAACAATTTCCTTAACATACCTGTGGGGGTTTACTACTGTTTGTTTCAATCGAACTTGGTTATTTTCATTATGCATATGAGGATGAACATAATGAATTCTCATATCGCTACGATACATATTTTCGATTCTTGGAACCTTATAAGGAAGCTCTACATCTTTTTCTCCATTGATTGCACTATAATCAAAACCCTCATTATCACCGCCAAAACTTACAAAGGTTGGCAGCAGACCAGATCTTAGTACTGTACTGTTAAGAAGATGAGAGATTATGGAACCTGCATTACTAAAGTCAATACGATTAATGTCGTTACTCATAATGGTTTCGACATCAACTAAAACAGGATATTCATCACTAGAAATCAAATTTTCAAAATGCAAATCATCTGTATTTAAGAGCATGTTTACAAATGAAATTATTCCAAAATTATAATAATAAGAGGAAACCTCCTGTTCCGTTTTACAGTTTTTATGGTCCACAAAAACAGACCACCCATATTCTTTTTTATCAATGATTGGGTAGTACAGAGATTTTTTAGAGGAAGGGGTCACTTTTATGAAATGTGACAAGATTTTTTGATATATGATTTCAGTGTTTACAGATCGAGGTTTGTAAATTATTTCTTTATTATCATCCAAAGTCAATTTATAAACAATTTTGCCATTTGAGTGGCTATCAGATAAATTTACACTAAGATCATTGATTTTTTTTATGTTTTCTTTGACACCAAATTGCGACATAATTAATTCTTTATCTTGCAAAAAGTGTTTTATCATAAAATCTAGATTCTTTAATGCCCCACCTATTAATGAAAAAATCGCGGTTTTCATGACGGAATACGTGTTTAAAATGCGTATGAATTCGTCGTTAGTCCCTAAAATTTCTTTATTAAACGATAGATACTGATCTTCTGGTGTTACACCATTCAAATTTCCTAAATGGTTCTGAATATGCATTTCGTAAATTAATGTTCTAGTACAAATTAAGTCTAATTTTTCCCCAACGGAATTTAAAAACATTTTTTGAGCATGGGGACTTAAAATTTTAATACATTCAGGGTATTCTTTCTTTAAAAGATTTTGTGCAATGAAAAACAAGCGATCATAAAAGGAACTAAAAATTACTTTTTTATGATTCAAAAAATACAACTTTTTTGAATCATAATCATTTCTAACTAACAATAGCGAATCTTCTTCTAATCTGTTCAAGTAAACAATATCTTCCACCGGTTGCTTGAACTTACTTAAATTATCCATAGCCAGCTGTAATACATCTGTCCCTATTGCTTTTTCAATTTGGCCCTGCACGGAATCTGTTTTTTTTACCATGTGATCAATTTAGAATTTATAGCTTGAAGCAACCCTAATCACTCATTATTAATAGCAAAAAATAGTCATGAAATGATTTTTAGCAACATACCCATGTTGCCAAATGATCACATTCACTTGTTAAGGTACAAATGTCACCACTAGAACTCTTCTTGATCTTCTTACCACCACTAATCATACCAAGCTGTGCATTATTTAATTCTTCCAAAACATTACCTGATGATTCTTCTGCGGACTTCATTAAATTTTTCTTCATAACAACTCACGTCTCCTTTTCAGATTGTAAATGAGGTACACTTTGTGATTAGGGCTGCTTCAAACTATAAATAATCCTCCTATCTGCATATTTGTGAACAATTTCATTGTTAGTTCCAAAATTATTCCCTTTCAAGTGAAATAAACAAGTTATATGGTAAAAGTGGATTAAATTGAGGGGAATTTCCAGAAAATTTTTGAGCCTTCAATGTTTCGTATACTATTTCTTAATAAAAATCAAATTTTAATGATTGTGTCACATCTTAACAGTTGTGTCGCATTTTTTTGTGCCTTATAATTAAAGGTGTTAGAATGCGTCATAACTTACCGCCATAAATACATACCCTTTTTTACTGCAAAAGTACCAAATTTGCTATATAAAACAGATTGGAGACATAAGATGAAATATGGTTACGCCAGAGTGAGTACCACGGATCAAAAATTAGAAAATCAAATTGATAGCTTGAAAAATTCAGGCGCTGAAATAATCTATCAAGAAAAGTTTACTGGTACGACTACTGAACGCCCTGAATTTAATAAATTGCTGAATGAACTCAAAACAGATGACACACTGATTGTTACGAAATTAGACCGCTTCGCACGCAATACTAGAGAAGCCCTTGATATAATTCAAGACCTATTTAAGCGTGATATTAAAGTTAATATACTTAATATGGGAATAATTGATAACACCCCCACAGGACAGCTTATATTTACAATTTTTAGCGCATTTGCACAATTTGAAAGAGATATGATTGTGACACGAACCCAAGAGGGTAAAATATACGCTAAAACACATGACCCCTATTTTCATGAGGGACGCCCACAAACCTACACAGATGAACAAATACGTTTAGCTTATGAGTTGCGTCAGCAAGGCATGACTTACAGGATGATTGCTAGAAAGACAGGGATTAGCGAACGTACACAACAAAGGCGTTTTAAAAAACTTAATAAATAACTACAATTATAATTGTAGTTATAGTTGTAATTGTAGTTATAGTTTGCTATAATATAGTTATAGCAAAGGAGGTATTAGTTTATGGCTAAGATTATTGCTTTTTATAATAACAAAGGTGGTGTAGCAAAGACTACTACCGCAACCAATGTTGCAGGGGTACTTTCTTTACAACACAAAAGAGTTCTATTGATTGACGGCGATCCACAAGGACACACGAGTTTAACGTTTGGTGTAGACGCAGACGATTTACAAACAACCCTAGGCGCTTATCTAAGTAGTGGTTGGGACGCTAAACAAGCTTCCGATTATTTTATCAATGTTAATGATTATCTTGATGTTGTCCCAAGTAATCAATCGCTATCTGATTTTATTATTGCTGTTTCAGGAGAAGACCCAAAATTTAGAAATAAGCACCTTAAAAATTTTATTGACCCAATCAGAGATGAGTATGATTATATTATTTTTGATATGGCACCAGCCGTTGATATTATTTTAGAAAACATTGTTGAAATTGTTGACGACTTAACCGTTGTTGCAGTTCCTGAAACGTACGCCGTCAAAAATGCCGAAACAACTTTAAAAATTACAGATGATAAACAGGTGATTGTTCGCCACATTGTCCCAACTAAAACACAATTAAATACGAACACTCATAAGTTTATGTTGGAAAATCTAAGAGAAGTTGCCGAAGCACACAACATCAAAATGACCGATACATTCATTCCAAATTTGATCGCTTTTGCTGAAGCAGTTTCAATTTACGAATTACCATTAGCACTAGTTAAAGATAATCACTACAAGTCAGCACAAAAATATTATCAAAATTTAGTTAAAGAACTGGGGTATTAAAATGACAAAACGAGAATTTAAAAAAGCAGTTGATACAAATAAGCTTTCTGGATTATCACAACCAAAAAAATTTATGGAAAGTGATACAGATAATAAACAATGGAACGATTATTTAGAAGCTATCAAACAAGAACAAGAAAATTACGAACAAGTGCTTTATTCAGTTGCAGTTGAACCGTCATTAAAAGAAGCAATTAAGATTGCGGGAAAGAATAGGGGACGAGTGAAAGGTGGCGCAAAATCAATTGTGAGAGACGCTATGACTAGCTATTTCGACAAACACCCCGAATTATTTGAATAAAAAACCGTAACTGTAATTACAGTTACAGTTATAATTACAGTTACAATTATATGGAGGTAGAAAATGAAAACTCAATTAATGGACTACTGGTTATATTTGTATCTTGGTTGTATCTATCTAGTGCCTTTGTTTCGTATTATAAAATTAAATAATAACGATACTCGTTTTATGTTACGTAAGTTACTTTTCCCACTAGAATATCTTATTCAAGTTAAAGCAGAACAAGCCTTTAATAATAGTCGATCAGCAACACGCTTAATTCATATTCTAATATTCCCTATGAGCGTTTTAGGACTGGTAGGGGCAAGTATGCCCCTAGTGTCTTTAAACGAGCCTATGATGAAACATACAGCTATTTTAGTATTTATCACTTATTATTGCATGTTAGCGCCGATTACTTTTTGGTTTCAACCAAAAGCTGGCAAAATATACAAAACCAAATAAAGTTGCCGCTAGGTAAGCGCTATGCTAGACTAAGATTAATTTAACAACCGAATAAAGAGATCAAGCTAAACAGAAAAATCCCCGATTCACGAGGAATCAGGGACTTTTGGTTTAGCAAGTAGCTACACAACAGCTACTTAGATTCAGTCGATTTTCACCGCCAAGTTAAAATCGACTGAACATTGTTCTTAATTTGTAGGTTAATTATACCGCAAACCAGTCCCAAAGGACAAGTTAAGGATAGTTAAAAACAAATTAAAGTCAATGGACTAAGTAGCTAACTGAAGCTATTTAGTCCATTTTTGTTGTTAGAAATTAAAAAAGTTGCCGACTGGGCAACTCACAAACAGACACATGCTGGTGAATTACAAAGTTCTCACAGCAAATGAACACTTTGTAATTCAGTTAGAGCATATCAGATTTGTATTTTAAAGCAAATCAAATGTTTTAGCAACTCTCTTTTGAGACAGCGTGTGTCAGTCAAGAAAGGGAGTTTTTATTATGACAAAATCAACAGATTTCAATTACTATGACGCCAATAGCGTATATGGAGCCTTGTTTTTCCAGTTCCCTAAGGTATTAATGTATGGCGAGCAATACAAACATTTAAGTGATGCCGCCAAGCTAGCTTACATGGTACTAAAAGACCGGCTAGAGTATTCTTTACGCAATCACTGGATTGATGAGGAAGGGCACGTCTACTTTATTTTTACCAATCAAGAACTTAAAGATTTATTCGACTGCTCAAATGATAAGTTAGCAGCCGTTAAAAAAGACTTGGAACGTGCAGGTCTACTTTATCAAAAAGCCATGCATTTCAATCCCAAAACTGGCAAAAACGAACCCAATCGACTTTACCTGGCCGAACTAGATATGCAGTCAACTGACGTCTATTTACGCGGTGAATATGCTCAAAAAGAGCCGCAAACCCTTGCTACGAGCGAAAATCCGAAAATCGGACGTTCGCGGGAGACCGTTGAAACCCTTGCTACGAGCGAAAATCCGAAAATCGGACGTTCGCGAAAGTTCGTTGACGACACCCCGCAAACCCTTGCTACGAGCGAAAATCCGAAAATCGGACACGATCTATATAAAGACTTTAAAAACATAGATACTAATAGATACAATATAGATACTCAAAAGTTGGACTTTTCCACAGCCCATTTTTCACCAGCAGAAATTCAAAAACAAAACCAGGATTTGGTGAACCATGCTAATGACTTCTTAACTGATGAAGACAGTGGCTTACCGGTTTTCTTAGAACCCGAAGCCGTGCAATTACTAAGTTTCTGGTGCCGCACTCCGCAACAAATGCGGCGCTTCATTGGCATTATCTTAAATGCTAAGTACCGAGTTGAGAAAGATCACAAAGATATTGGTGTCATAATCCCACTTGATGATGAGGAACTGAAACCTTTAATGACTAAAGCCTTGAGACGCTACTTTAACGCCCTGAGAAGCAATGAGAAGCACATCAAGAATGTTGAGAACTACTTATACGGCACCATGCAAAACCTATTTGGCGTTTGGTGGAATAAACAAGCGGCTAGAGAATATGCGGCCAAACACCCTAACGATGAGCGTGCTTAAAACTAAAAAGCTATATAAGGCCATTTAAGCTGTTTTAAACAGATAGAGCATAATTATATTAAACGAGTTTTAAAATGCGCTTACGGGCACTTTAGGAACGTTGTATAAGTGCCATTGCGGAAAGGACAGCAAACTTAAATTCACAACTTTTAAAGAAGCAGGCTAATTGAGATGGTACTCAAAGATTAGTATAATGTGAGTAGTAATAAAGGGGGGGCGAGAAAATCATGGCAGTTAAGGAAAAGAAACGCGTACAAGTCCAGATTGACAAAGAATTGGCAGATAATACCGAAGCCGTTTTAAGCCAGTTAGGTCTAAACCCAACTACCGCGATCAATATGTTTTATAAGCGGATCGTAGCTGACGCAGCATTACCGTTTAAACCAGCCCTGAGCGAAGCCGAAAGAGCTAATTTAAGCCTTTTAAAGGTTACCAAAGAGACACCAGTAACAGAGTTCAAAGACGCTAAAGAAGTCGCTGATTGGCTCAATGATCCAGATGAGGACTAATGGCTTATCAGATTAAATAAATTAATAACTGGGAAGTGTGATGAACATGAAAGATACAATCACAATTAATGACTTTTTTGAAATTGCCAAAGAAACTGATTTAAAAGATTTACTTGATAAGTCATTACATGAGCCAGATCCAGAAAAGCGCAAAGTATATGACGCTTTATATACCTACTTTTTAGATAAAAGGCAAGATGAGGTTATTAAGCGAAAGGACTTTGTCCGTTGATAGATAAACCCCAATATATAATTGTTGCTGGTATTAACGGAGCAGGAAAAAGTACGCTATACGATACATTTCCCATCTTGTTTGACAAAACAAAACGGATTAACGCTGATGAACTTTTAAGACAAATGGGTGGCGATTGGCATAAAGATAGTGACAACTTAAAAGCCATGAAAGAAGAAATCAAACAACTACACTATGCTTTAGATCACCAGCAAAGTATTCACGTAGAAACAACACTGGCAGGTAGAGGCAAAGCTCAACTCAATTTGATTGACAAAGCTCACAAAAATGGCTTTGAAGTGACTTTATTATATGTTGCTTTGCGAGATGAAAATTTAGCTATCCAAAGGGTCAACGAACGGGTACAAAAAGGTGGCCACGGTGTTCCAGTAGCAACGATCAAGAAACGTTATCAGCAATCCAAACATAATTTGCCATTAGTGGCCTTTAAATCTGATAAGGTCATGATCTATGATAATAGCGAAAAGTTTACCTCTGTTTATGCAAGAGAGAAGGGACAAGTTTTTAAGAACGATTTGAGGCATTTTCCTTGGATAAACCAAAATATTACTTATCCAGAAAAGGTGCAAAAGCAGTTACAAAATTTTGCAGATCAAAATCCAGAAATTAAGCCCAAAAATGATCCAGAAAATAAAAACGATCGGCCTAGTTATTAGGCTGATCGTCTTTAAATTTATTCGGTTTATGGGCATTAACGTAATTGGCAAATGTTTTTAAAAGTTCTTCGGTTTGTTCGACCGAGAGGTTATTAGCTTGAAAGTACTTTTCTAATAAAGCCCCTTTTTGAATTAATCGGCGAGAACGGGCTTTGCGGGATTGCCGATTTTCATAGTATTTAGATTGCCGTAATTTAAAATCTTCCCGCTCAATTTTTTGTTTTAACCGCGCTTGCTGCTCGACTAGTTTTTCATATTGATTAGACATGGAATTTCCCCATCTCGTATGGCTAATGATCTACGGACTTTACCTTTAAAAATTCAGAAAATTGCTTGGCTAAAAGCTTAATCTGATCGTTAGACAAATTAGCATAATCTAAATTGGCTTGACTGATGATTTGTTTACCTAGCCGTTGTTCAATCTTATTTTTTTCGTCCTTAATTTTTTGATTAAGGGCTTTTAATTTAGCTTCTTGTTTTTCTAAGTTACTTTGAGACATAACGATCCCTCCAATCATATTAGAAATAATCACCGAAACTATATCATATAGGAAACGTTAAGTCAAAGGATAAAAGTTGAAATAGCGAAGCGGAAGGCATACACTAAAAGTAAATTCAGGAGAATCAGTAGACCGAGTGAAACGAGGTCAATGCGCACTTACACGTCATCTTCGATGACGTTGTGCTAAACCCATTAAAACTTGTATTAGAAGTCGCCGTTGGCGACAACAAAATCAAACCCATAAACCCAAAGAAAGGTGGTGACCGACATGGCAATTTTTCACATGAGCTTTAGTAATATTAGTGCTGGAAAAGGAAGAAGTGCAATTGCTGGAGCAAGTTATCGAAGTGGCGAAAAATTATTCGATCAAAAAGAAGGTCGAAGTTATTTTTATGCTCGGTCGGTTATGCCAGAAAGCTTTATTTTGACACCAAAGAATGCGCCAGAATGGGCGAGTGATAGAGAGAAATTATGGAACGAAGTAGAAAGAAAAGACCGTCGAGCAAACTCACGGTACGCTAAAGAGTTTAACGTGGCTCTGCCAGTTGAATTAAGTGAAGATGAACAGAAAGAATTATTGACAAAATATGTACAAGAAAATTTTGTTAATGCAGGCATGGTAGCCGACGTGGCAATTCATCGCGACCACCCAGATAATCCGCACGCTCATGTGATGTTAACTAATCGGCCGTTTAATTCAGATGGAACATGGGGAATTAAGAGCAAAAAGCAATATATTTTAGATGATAATGGCAACAAAACATATACCGGAACTAGCAAGTACCCTAAGAGTAGAAAAATACTGATGGTCGATTGGGATAAAAAAGAAAAAATAACTGAATGGCGTCACAATTGGGCTACCGCGGTTAATCAAGTTTTAGAAGCTAAAAATTTACCAGACCGTATTAGTGAAAAATCATATGAAGAACAAGGAATTGATGAAGTGGCAACACAACACGAGGGTATCAATTCACAGAAAGAAAAGCGCCAAGAATTTAATCAAAATGTTAAGCAACAACGACAAGCCAAAGCAGAAGCAAAAAATACTAATGAAAAAATCCATAATGAACGCCGTATGCAAACCTTACAGCGCCATTATTCATTTGATGAAAAACGACTGGTTGCACAGTTGAGTAATCGACTAAAAACATTTGTTAGCTTAGAGAACCTAGATGAGAAGCAACGTATGCTATTTAATTGGAAAAATAGCACTATGATTAAGCAAGCAATTGGACAGGATATGACAAAGCAACTAATAACTATTAATCAACAAGAAAATTCATTAGCAGAAGCTAATCAGTTGCTAGATAAAGTAGTTAATCGAACAGTTAGAAAACTTTACCCTGATATTGATTTTGAACGGGTAACAATGGCAGAAAAACGTGAACTAATTAAAGAAACAGATAGTGAACAAAAGGTATTTGCAGGAAACGAATTAAAAGATCGCTTGGCAATGATAAGAACTAATATTATAAATCAACAAATTCTAACATTTACTAAGCGTCCATTCGTTAGTTGGTTAATGCTTGAAAAGCAAGAACAGCGAGTCAAGGAAAATACTAGCGATATTTTGGCTAAAAAAGGCTACCGCTTTAAAGATATTAAGCTAACAAAAGGTGCTTTACTAAACGGTTTTGAAGAAAATGAACAAAACGTATTAAAGCGAAGCATTAAAGAACTTTCAGCAATTAATGAAGTTAAAAAAGTGGTTGATACACAATACAACAGCGTTCTAACTAAGTCTTTTCCTGATATAGACTTAAACAAAGTAAAAATGACTGAAAAAGAGCGATTATATACGGCAGTTATTTATTACAATCCTGAGCTTCAACCACTGGAGAAACAGGATATAACCCGTCTAAAAAACAAGCCACCAGAAAAATTTACAACGCAAGAGCATGTACAAGGACTTGCTTATTTAAGCGGACAGGTTAAACCAGATGAGATTAAAAATGCTAATTTGTTACGTGTGTTGAACAATAGAGGCACACAACAGTTGTTTATTGGTGAAGCAGGACAAGATAAAAATATTTCTGCTAAGCAAATTGAACAGGCTAAGCAGGCAGTAAAACAACATAATTTAAGGAGTGATGATTTCCGAAAAGAGAATATAGAAGGGTACAGAGCCGTTAATTATAATGAAAATACTCCAATAAAGTATATGAGTACATTATTATCAGATGCCTTAATGAGCGTGCTTTATTCAAATACCCAAGATTATGAGCTGAACAAACAAAGGAAAGCACAAGAGGAATTGGAATACGAGTTAGATAAAAAGAAACGTCAACATCATAAACATGGACGTCGTGGTGGTACGATTCACAGATAAAGTAGTAGGCGAATTCAAAAATGTAAAAATATATAGTTACACCGTAACCATTTTCGTGAAAAAGCCTAGAAATAGGAGCTTTTTTAAGTTTTGAAGTTTGAGAAACGCATTATAAGCACGCTTTCAGTTAATAGATTAGGTAATTATCAACCAAATAGTTAATGACGACGTCTAAATTATTGATGTAATACGTTTATTTAAAATATTTAAAAAGGTGGGATCTAATTGAGTATATTTGATGAGTACTATGATGAACATAATTTGAGAGCGTAAAATATCTTGTGTAAATGCATAAAAGATTTCTGAATTGTATAGAAATAGGGAATGCCTTCCCTTATGATATTTAGTAACCACAGAAAACATCACAGGAGGCATTCCCCATGAATGAACTTACCACAGAAATTATCGCTGCACTAGCCCAAAAGTGTAAAAGGCACCCGTAAAATGTAGGAAAACGGCAGGTTAGAACTGTTGGTTTTCCTACATTTTTTGTATCATGAATCACATCAGAGTGTAGGAGGAATTTGATGTGAGACGTGATTTAAGAGAAGGAGTGACGATTTACGTGACTGAAAATATTAAGCCTAACTTC
>NC_016636.1 GCF_000237995.1 Pediococcus claussenii ATCC BAA-344 | reverse complement strand
AATTTTAGATTATGTTTATCAAGTAGTCAACTTTATAGTTCTACTTGATAAACAGACAAAACCTACTTGATAAACAGACAAAACCTACTTGGTAAACAGACAAAACCTACTTGATAAACAGACAAAACCTACTTGATAAACAGACAAAACCTACTTGATAAACAGACAAAACCTACTTGATAAACTTCTATAAGCCTTGGGAGAGTAAGGTTCAAGAGGGGTCTAAAAGAGGTTTAAAAGAGGTTTATAAAAGAGGTATATAAGAGGCACCACTGTACGAGATCAAGACCTAAAATCAAAAACACAAAGGAGTGAGCCAAAAACCGGCTCACATTAAACTCCATTCGCTACGCTCTTTGCGCCTCACTTCGTTCGTTGCCTAAAAAGGTGTGGCAAGCCACATTTATACGGGCGCTGACGCCCCGCACCCCGTCAAGCTGAACCAGCTTGACCGTTTTTTCACTCGCCGTTAGGCAGGAAAGCAAAGTTTTATAGAAACTTTGGCTTTCGCCAATTCAGTGTTAAGACTGGTTTAGAGCTGTCAATTCCTTATGCTCCCACGCTTTGCTCGTCCGCTACCATTGACAGCAAACAGTTAGCTTTTCTAAAACATAATAAGAATTTAACTGCTATGTCCCTTTTAAGGCCTTTATTTTCAATTCTCAGCAGTTTTAAGCATATTTACATATAATTTATGCCAAAACAAAATAAAAAGCCCTCAGCAGGCTCTTAGAGGGCTAAATGACGAAACCTGGACGACTAATAATATCTTCTTGCCTTTTTTGCAAAACATAAGTGTATAAGGAATCATACAAGTTCCTTTTGATCTCATCAGGTTCATTGACAGAAACTTCAAACAATTCTTGAATATCAACTTGCCAAGGATCAGCAAGCATTTCATCAATTGATTTTAATACTTTCTTTTCGTCAATCTTAATGACTCCTGACATCAAAATAATGCTTTCAGTTTAAATTCACAGATCTTACAGCACCGTTATTCAAAATTTGTTACCAAGCTTATAAAGATTATCTGCACAAAGCAATTAAAAAATTTTGGCTTAAAACAGCGTAATCTGCAACACTTTTTAAATATTTAAAACATAACAATCCTAGTTAGGTGCAAACATAAATTGAATTAAGAATACATTCCATTCAACAACGGAAAAAATCGATTCTATGGTTATCAGCAGACCGAGTGAAACTAGGTCAATGCGCACTTACACCCTTGACAAGTGTCAAGGGTAGATTTAAACCCCATTTTGATGGGGTTTATTTGTATTAGAAGGCTAACGCCAACTATCACAAACCTAGAGTTAAATCTTAAGATTAATCAATCACATTACGAAGGATCCAATGACTATAAGCAAGACGGGCACCGGGAGTTATTACCCAAGGGTGATTAATTTCGAAAATTTGAATTTCAGTTGCTAAGTAAAGCGGCGTCTTGCCATGATTAAAGTTAAAAACGGGTTGCGGAAAATCAGGCTTACTAGCAACTTGATGAACACTTTGACGAGAGTTCATCTGCCAACGAATTTTTAAATCTTCACGCGACAATAATTGCGGTAATTGTGTTTTTTCAATTTGAGCTTGTTGCTGCAACTTTTGTGTAAACTCTTGTTTAGTCTTGTTTTGATGCCAATCATCAAAAAGATCATACTTGTTTGATTTAAAATCTAAATCCATAAAGCCAGCCTCCTAACCAAAATCAATTTTATCCAGCATCGTTTCAGTACTAGCCTGGTCTAAGCCTAAATAAGCTAAAGTCATTGCTTCACTGGAATGATTGAGCAAATTCATGACTAAGCCAATATTATAATTTGATTGCGTGTAAACGCGATAAGCCCCGGTTTTACGCATCGTATGGGTCCCTAGATAATTAATTCCTAACAGATCGCCAACCTTGCTCATGATTTTGTAGAACTGTTTTTCCGTGATATGGCGTTCTGGGTGTTGAATGGAAGGAAAGAGCCATTCAGAATCCAGCTGATGATCAAGTAGCCATTGACGGTACAATAAGAGCTCTGTTTGAACAGGTTTAAGGTACAAGGTATTAGGTTTACCAGTTTTTCGGTCGTGAATAAACGCATTTTGTTTAATAGAACCGTCCGGATTAAAAATATCGGCCTGTTTTAAGCGCATGACATCACTGACTCGCAGCAGTGTCGCTTTGCCAACTTGAAAAACTGTATAGTTACGCCGGCCAGCTTTAAAGTTGTTGAGTAAGGTATCTTGAACCTCTTTGAGAACGTTTGAATCTTTGATGGGTAAGACAACTTGTTGCATAGTTTTAGCTCCTTAAAAAATTGATTTTTAGTACAAATTAAAGTACAATATTAAGTACAATGAAAGGGTGGTAAATATGACATTAGCACTAACACAGAGCGATTTTCGCGCTAACCTAAAAAAATATTTAGATCAAGTTAATGACGAAGACGAAACCGTTTATATTGCTCGTTCAAATAGTCGCGCAGTGGCCATCGTTTCACAAGAAAAAATGGACTGGCTAGAAAGAGCATTAAAAGCGAAAGAAGGTTCGTTAGAATATGCAATTGCACGTGATCAGTTAATTAAACGCCATGTTTTACCTGACGATGAAATTGTTGAATCAGATGATGATTATTGGGGTCAGTTTAAATAATGAAAAAACTAAGATTTAAACCACGTGCAACCTTTAATGCTGATCTAAAACGGCTAGCCAGTTTAGACAAATCTATTATTGATGAAGTTCGAGCAGCCATTGACCTGTTGCTTGAGCAACAACAATTACCACCAGAATTTGAAGATCATGAGCTTAATCGGCGAATGAGCGGCTATAATGAATTTCATTTACGAGACACCCCGAAAAACAAAACACCAAGCGAAACTAACGATGTTCTGGTTGTTTATACGATTGATACAGATGAACTAGTCTTAATTGGCATTCGAGTAGGATCGCATGATCGTTTATTTCCTGGTCAAAATCGTTCCAAAAGGTATCGAAAAAATGACGAATAAAAGAAGTCATTTATACCATATAAAAACAAATAGCCCCCAATATCTACATTATAGATATTAGGGGTTATTCTTTCAATGTTTTTGAGGGTCTATTTTTATGATTAAAACGTGCTAAAAAGATGGGCTGTTTATTCGTCAGCCGATGCGCGTCCTATTTCGACCTTGATAATGGTACGGTTTAATCATGCTTCATACTAAACGATAACTAGCGCAATGCGTGTAAGTACCTTGATTTCAGTTCAAGGGACCAAATGTTAGGTGCGTCGCAATCAGACCATACCCAAGTGCCATATGACGCTGTTCTTTGCGCGTGAGGCGCTGTAATTGGGTGTGAACGTATTGGTAGAGGTCACGATGCTGGCGTGGTAGAGTCATTGGGACCATATAGTTACGATAATAGGCTTGATATAGCTGGATGGTTACTTGCTGTGGCGAAACGTTGTTATTTAGGTCGATTGCAGCTGCCAGTAGTGCTTGGCGGTAGGAATCGGATGGTTGATGGGTAATCGGCTGATTATGAGCAGCATCTACTAAGGTAAATAATTTTTGAGCATCCACATCCATTGTTAGGACCAACCTTTCAATCGTTGAGATAGGCGCAATTATAGCATGGTCAGTATGCTTGATGTGCAGGCCCGAGTTGGTTTCTAAAGTAATGGAACGAACATAACCAGAGCCGCCAATGAGCGGGCGTCATTGGCGGCTCTGGTTATTAATAAGGGATTAATCAAGCGGCGGTCGCAGCAGAGTTTTCTGTTTTAAGCCCGGTGCCAAGCTGCGTAGCCGATGGTTGGGAAAATACCAATCAAACGGTCGATTTGTTCGCGGTCTAATTGATATTCGATAGCTGGCAGTAGTGCGTTGACGGCATCTTCAGCTTGATCACTGATTTCAGTCACGCCAACGAGATGGCCGTCTTGGTCATGGACCTGTTTACTAGCGGCAATCGGTTCCTTGGAGACTTGATAATACCAGTAATCTGCTAAATCGTTATCACTAACGGTTAAGCCGGCCTTTTCAGCGGCCGGTATTTTCATGCCGGCTTGCGCAATTCGTGGTGAAGTAAAGACGACCGATGGAATTACCGGATAGTCAATGGGAGCACTGGTTTGACCAGAGAACAAACGCATCAAGTATTTGGACTCAAAGTAGGCTGCAGGTGTGACCTTTGGCAAGTCATTGGCAAGGACATCACCGGCTGCATAGATGTTAGGAACGTTGGTTTGTAAGTGGTCGTTGACATAAACGCCGTGGCGGTCATATTTGACGCCAATCCGGTCTAAGCCTAAGCTATCTAAGTTTGGAATTCGACCAGTCGCATCTAGGATCCAGTCGGTCGTTAATTGCTGGTGGTCGCCATAACTAACTTGGAACTGGTCATCCTGTTTGGTAAATGCTTGCACGTTGGCATTTTTGATGAAGGTTACCCCACGTTCGGTTAAGTCGTCAACCACTTGTGCAACGAATGGTTGGTAAAAATCACGGAGGGCCTGGTCGCCATGTAACATGACTGTCACTTGGGCACCGGCTGCGTTAGCGATGGTGGCAAATTCCATACCAATATAGCCTGCGCCAATGATGACGATACTTTGTGGTAACCGTTTAAGGTTCATAAAATCACTACTATTGTGGGCGAGCTTGGTCCCCGGAATATCTAAACGATGGGGCTTTAAACCAGTCGCAATAACGATTTTTTCAGCGGTAATGGTTTGCTGATCATCAACGACAACGGTGTGAGCGTCCTTGAACGTGGCATGACCATGAATGATCGTTGCGCCACCATCTTCCAAACGAGCTGTCAGGCCTGCCGGTAAGGGATCAATAATCTCTTGTTTATGGGCCACGTTGGCCGTCCAATTAATGGTTGGTGCACTGCTCAAAATATCATTGAGGCGTGCTGCTTCCCGCGTTAATTTGACAGGTTCATCAAGAGTGATTTTGGCGTTACAACCACGATTAGGGCAGGTGCCCCCAATCAGACCACTCTCAATCACACCGACGCGAACACCAGTCTTGGCGAGTGGTGCGGCGCCATCAAACGTGGCGTGACCCGCACCAATGTATAACACATCGTAATCGTATTTGTTTGTCATGATTTATCAGCCTCCATTAAAATTTTGGTAACTTAAGCTTAACGAGTTTTAAGAAACCTGACAACTGATATGAATTGCTCGTGCCCGCTGTAATGATTATACTAAAAGTAATTATGTCAATAGGGAGACGTTAATATGCACGCTTTGATCTACGCTTAATTTCAACTTTGCACCAGAACCTATTATACCACTTAACACAAAAACAGCCCCCGTTATCTAATCGATAGATAATGGGGGCTGTTTTAATCAGTTTTTAAAGGGGCTATTTGATAGTTATAGACCCTAAACAAACATCTTTTGTAAAAAGCCTTTTTTCTGTTCTTTCAACAAATCTAACTTACGTTGATGAAGAGTGATAGTGTTGTCTAACTGTTTAAAGAAGGTACCTATTTTCTTTTGTTCCTCAATTATCGGAACAAAAGAAATGAAATTTTCTACACTGCCTTTAGAGATATTCAGTTGTGACATTCCAGCTCCTTGTGCCTTGAAATAATATTGGTGTGCATTGATATAGGAGAACAGAAATTGTGGATCAGCGGTCGCATTTGGTCTCAATAAAGCAACACGCTGATTAAGTACAAACCTATCATCTTCCGGTATCAATGCAACACGTCCCAACAAATCACCATGACCAACGTCACTAAGAATCATGACTAAATCATTTTTCTGGAGGGTATCATCTGCTTCATCAATAAATTTACCCGAATGTTTTAAACCACCTGAAATAGAGATAGAATTTAGGTTTATCAATTCAAGTTTTCCGATCGTAGATTGCTTATCCTCATGCCCCTTACCATTCTTGTAATTCGTCATTGATACCAACTTACGCTCTTCCCAATCGTCAGCAAACCCCGCAAATCGCAATTCAGGAACTTTGGCACCATTTTTAGGGAACATTTTTTGCAAATAGCCTTTTTTCTGTTCCTTGAGCAAATCTAACTTACGTTGATGAAGAGCGATAGTGTCGTCTATACTTTGGAAAAATGCCCCTATTTTTTGTTGTTCTGAAAGTTTGGACGGTACATGAATTTCAATATTTGATAAATCACTTGAATTAATCGCTGGATAACTAGTCCCTGTACTTCTATCTAAAACATGTTGAACAAATTGCTTGTTTTGAACACTATTTAATAAAAAATAGCTATCAATGTTAGGACGCATTTGAGCATAACCAGTTGAGAAAACATAGTTATCATAAGGCAAATCATATAAATAGTTATTCATTTGATATGGGCGAACCGTCTGATACCTAGATTGCAATAATAAAGTTACCACCTAGAAAGAGGCTTGCTCACTGCTTGAACTGGGGTTTGCCAACGGAGACATTTTCTAGGTTTGTTATTGATAAGCGCTGTGGCTTGTTGAATATCGGTCTCTGAAACCTGATCAAACTGTGTTCCCTTCGGGAAATAGTAGCGAAGTTCTCGATTGAACCGTTCATTTGTGCCCCGTTCATTCGGGTGATAGGCGTGGCAAAAGTAAACCGGTATCCGATAGCGCTTTGTAAGCGCCTGATCGCAGGAAAACTCTTTACCGTGATCAACCGTCACTGATCGAACCGGACCCGGAAAGTCCACCATCAGTCTTGCAAATCCCTTAAGAACAGCATTTTGTGATAAGTTTTCAAGCTTAGTTGTCGCCATTAAACGTGTCACCCGATCGACAATGGTCAAAACAGCAGCCTTTGACCCGCGACCACCGCGAACTGTATCCATCTCTAAATGTCCTTTTTCGGTTCGCTGATTAGCTGACTCACTGCGAATCTCAATTGAGGTGCCTACTGCTTGGTTATAGCGCGACCGAAGGTCTTGTCTTCTTTTATGACGTTTACCGTGATCAAAGAGTTGGCTTGGCTGAAAATCGACTTGTCTTTGATAAATCCAGTGGTAAATCGTGTGTGGCGCACAGTGAACGGCATAACCGACCATTTCAGGGGACCAACCTAGGTTTAGCTTCTCAGTTACCATCCGCTTCAACTTAGGCGTTAAAATCGAGTGCCGACCACAACGATGCCGACAAGTATCGGCATGATCCTGAGCTATAATGGCGCAGTAATCACCTTCAGGGCAACGGTGAAGCTCATGCCTAATAGAAATACGAGAGCGGCCTAAGGTCGCGGCGATGTATTGAATCGTGTGGTGTTGCATCAGTTCTATCTGAGATCGTTCAATTAAGGTTATAATGGCCATGGAACCTGTCCTTCTCTCTAGATGGTATGTTATGCAAACACCATTTTAGCAAGAACGGACAGGTCTTTTTTCACATTTTCTGGGTGGTAACTTTAATTATGCAATCTAGGGATAAAACACATCGCCTTTTTGTGCAAGACGCTGTGCCCTTGAAGGTGCTTGATCTTTAGATTCAGTTCTATGCGAGATCATTTCAGTCCCTACAACACTTTCTAAGTCTACATACTCAAATTCATCTGGAAGAACTGTTTTAGGATTAAATTGAGCTATATCTTTTAACTTACGCTCTTCCCATTCATCCGTGAATCCTTTAAATCGCAATTCTGGAACTTTCTTTTTAACTGAATCATCTATTTTCGCCATAGTCCCCACCATTTTCTTGGTTTTTCTTGTTCTTCTATCCTTTTTTGAACTTTGATTTGTTCCTGCAAATTTTCCAACTTCTCTTTAAGAGCGTTCACTTCATCTTTATATTGATTGTCTAAGTGTTTGAATTCTGTTTCCTGTGAGGGCATTTTGAGAACTTTTAATCTGTCGTTTTCTGCTTTGTATTCTTCGAGCAGTTGTTTGTCCTGTAAGGCCAATCTTTGTTGCTGATCTAGTAACTTATGTAACTCTTTCTTTTCAGATTGAATTTCTGATACTAAATTTCGAAGGAATTTCACTTCATCTTGTCCATCAACCGCATCTTTTTTGTTGTCGTCAACATCATCTTTTTGTTGACGGTATCTTGTTGACGAATTGTTTGAGAACATTGCTTTAATAGCTTTTTGCCCATCAACATCAACGTAAACAGTATTGCCTTTTGTTGATGTAAATTGACGTAAATCGATTGACGCATCTCTTTTTATCTTTTGCCATATAGCCTGCTTTGAAACGCCCAATTCATCAGCAAGTTCTCTAATTGTTTTAGGCATTATTTCCAAACCCCTTTCGGAGTTCAGCAAGTGCTTCTTTTCGTGCTTGATCTCTTATTTTTTTATCGTGCTCGGCCTGTTTATCAGCCAATGCTTGTTTCTCAGTAGAGCCTAAAGTTAGCCCCTTAACCTTGTCAATGGCGCGCCATTTTTCCTGTTCTGTTAATTCACCATTATGCTGAATGTTAAAGAGTTTTTGACGTTCATCTTGAAATTGACCTTGTGAGAAGTCGTTAGCGTCTTTCTTTTCAGGCTTCCAAGTAAAAGAATACCCAATCACTGGTTTCCCGCGGCCTTTACCATATTTTTTTCTAACCGTTAGGCCTCTAAAAAGAGGCGTAAGTTCCTCTTTGATGGGTTTTAAAACGGATTGATTTATATTGCTACTTTTATAGCTTTTAGGGACATCTAATAGCTCGTTAAAGTCTGCAACTGAAAAGTAAGCGTACCCAGTAGTTCTAAATTGTTTTAGTAACCGAAACATGGTTTTTGCGTAGCTACTTTTTAAATCTCTGAATTCTGATAAAGCATAACGAACCCAACTTTCCAGCTCATTTAATAATTTTATAGCTTTGGGGTAAATTTTAATATCAACATAAGGATCATCAGCATGGCCGTTTATCTCAAATTCGGTAAACATAACAAAAAATTCACGATGCAGCCCATCTTTACTACGTCTTCCAAAGCGTAAGCCTAAAATTTTTTGATAAGTACTTTCAATATCGTCAATAAATCGGTTATTTGCGGTAGGTTTATATGCACTTAATTCTTTTAATTGATCAAATGAAAACCTTACAGTTTCGTCACCCTTGTCACGCATTCTAGAAACTATTGAGAAGAATAAATTCATTTCAACAGGGGTGAATTTTCGAAGTGGGATTGTATTTAATTCAGGATCATATTTAACAATTTCATTACTCAAATGAAGCACCTCTTTTAATGAATATGGTTTTATGAATATATAATACTACAAAACTCTATCTATAAACAGACAAAACTCTATCTATAAACAGACAAAACTCTATCTATAAACAGACAAAACTCTATCTATAAACAGACAAAACTCTATCTATAAACTCCTGTATTCCCTGGGAGAGTAAGGCTCAAGAGGGGTCTAAAAGAGGTTTAAAAGAGGTTTATAAAAGAGGTATATAAGAGGCACCACTGTACGAGATACAAACCTAAAACAAAAAACACAACGGAGTGAGCCAAAAACCGGCTCACATTAAACTCCAGTCGCACAGCTCCTTGCGCCTCACGCTGTTCGTTGCTTAAAAGGTGTGGCAAGCCACATTAATTCGGGCGCTGACGCCCCGCACCCCGTCCAAGCTGAGCCAGCTTGACTGCTTTTTAACTCGCCGTTAGGCAGGAAAGCAAAGTTTTATAGAAACTTTGGCTTTCGCCAATTCAGTGTTAAGACTGGTTTAGAGCTGTCAATTCCTTATGCTCCCACGCTGCGCTCGTCCGCTACCATTGACAGCAAACAGTTAGTTTTTCTAAATCTTAGCAAGACTTTAACTGCTATATTCGTTTTTAAGGGCCTTATTTCTCGTTTCTAGCGGTTTTAAGACTGTTTATATATATTTATGCCAAAGGAAAAATAAAAAGCCCTCAGCAGGCTCTTAGAGGGCTAAATGACGAAACCTGGACGACTAATAATATCTTCTTGCCTTTTTTGCAAAACATAAGTGTATAAGGAATCATACAAGTTCCTTTTGATCTCATCAGGTTCATTGACAGAAACTTCAAACAATTCTTGAATATCAACTTGCCAAGGATCAGCAAGCATTTCATCAATTGGCTTTAATACTTTTTTTTCGTCCATCTGAGTTACTCCTAACATTAGCTAATTATTTCAGGTTTAAATTAAAGGCATCTTTTTATAGTTAGTTATTCAAAGATGGTAATTAAGTTTAGAAAGAAAAACGGTGTAAAGCAATTAAAAAGATTTGTTTGAGCGCAGCGAAATCTAATACAACTTTTTTTAGTATAAGCACAATCAACTTTAGTTGTTGTGTATAAGTGCGCATTGAACTAAAAAACAACCTTTATTTCAATGATAAAGTTAGCTATTTTTTAGCGTCATTAAACGGAATGAAATGAGTTTAATGCGCACTTACACATAGAAAATCTATGTGAGTCCGCAAACTGAGCAAATCTCGGTCAAGGCTCGGTCAAGGCGCACTTACACTCCACCAAAATTTAGTAGAGGTTTTGTGCTTAAAATCTGTCTCAGAAGTTGCCTTCGGCAACAACTAAAAAATAACCAATTCTAACCAAAATCAATTTGGTCTAACATAGTTTCGGTACTTGCTTGGTCCAAGCCTAAATAAGCTAAAGTCATCGCTTCACTTGAATGATTTAATAAGTACATAACCAAACCAATATTATAATTAGATTGCGTATAAACTCGATAAGCTCCAGTCTTGCGCATCGTATGGGTACCAAGGTAATTAATACTTAAAAGATCGCCAACTTTGCTCATGATTTTGTAGAACTGTTTTTCCGTGATATGTCGTTCTGGGTGTTGAATGGAAGGAAAGAGCCATTCAGATTGTAACTGATTATCAAGCAGCCATTGACGATACAACAAAAGGTCTGTTTGAACCGGTTTAAGATACAAGGTATTAGGTTTACCAGTTTTTTTATCATGAATAAACGCATTTTGTTTAATGGAACCGTTCGGATTAAAAATATTGGTCTGTTTTAAGCACATAACGTCACTGACTCTTAGTAGCGTAGCTTTACCAACTTGAAAAATTGTATAGTTACGACGGCCAGCTTTAAAATTATTGAGTAACGTATCTTGAACTTCTTTGAGAACATTTGAATCTTTGATGGGTAGGACAACTTGTTGCATAGTCTTTTCTCCTTTTCTTGAGATATTAAAGCAGTTATGTTATTATTTTTTGTAAGGAAAAAGTAAGGAGATGATATTGTGAGTGCAGGTAATGTAACTAAGGTTAGCTCAAAGATCACAAGTAAAAATCAGATTACAATTCCTAAAACAGTACGTGAACTGTTAAAGGTTCGGTCTACTGATACAATTGAATGGCAGATTGAACCAAATGGTAAAGTAATGATTGTTCGTAGTAAACCGGATCTATGGCAACTTGTTGATGAACAAGAAAAAAAGTTTGGAAATCTCAGTACAACAGAAGTTGATTGGGGTAAAGATGTGGAAAGCGAAGACTTTGATTAATGAAATTAAAACAAGGCGCTATTTTATGGATTAATTTAGATCCGGCTAAAGGCACTGAAACTAAGAAAAAGCGACCGTGTTTAGTTGTAAGCAACGATCACTATAATCGCTATTTTAATACGGTGCTAGTTGTGCCAATCAGTACCTCTGACAAATATCGTACCCAAGAAAAGTATGCTAAATCGCCGTTATTTATCAGGATAGATAACGGGAAAATTCACGGGACAGCGTTATTGCAACATGTCCGTGCTGTCGATCCAACAAAACGATCAGATGGCGAAGTTGTGTCCACTTTATCTCGGCAAGAAATTAGTTCAATTAGTACAAAGGTCCAACAATTTTTCTAAAAAGCAGATGTTATTTATTGATAAAAACAAAGAATAACCCCCAATATCTACATTATAGATATTGGGGGTTATTTTAACAATGTTTTCAAGGGGCTATTTGGTAAAAATGGGCCCTTAAAAATATATAGCTTACTTGATCTTCCCATTTTCCTGGAAGATCTTTTTTGTTCGAAAATAATCCGACAAAAATTTGTTTTCTTGTTTTTCTGTGCTAAAATTAAGCCGTCTACTCGAACGTGTGTTCGAATATTGAGCAAATAATTTTTAAGGAGGTTGAATCAGAAACTGCTTACTCATTTGATAGCTTGTTCGTTGTAGGCGCTTATGGTTGCTAAACAACACAGAAAGGACGATTTATGTATGGATGAAATGGTAAAAGAAACACAAGTCTGGCTCAACAAAACTTACGGTAAAGTTTCTGGCTTTGGTAAAGTACCCGAGGACGGTAATACTGGTTGGAACACAGTTTATGGGTTAACTAGAGCCCTGCAACACGAATTAGGTATCACAGATCTAGTTGATAATTTTGGCCCTTCAACTGCCGCTAAATGGGATACTCAATTTGCTAATAAAGTTAAAACTGGCTTTAAGCACAATGTTGTTAAAATAATCCAAGGTGGCTTTTGGTGTAAGGGTATCAACCCTGAAGACTTTACCGGAGAATTTACTACTAACACGGCTGCTGCTGTCGTTGAATTAAAAAAAGACGCCGGTATCAAAGACACCAGCGCCAATGTAAACTCGGATATTATGAAAGCCTTGTTGACAATGAGCGCGTTTGTTTTAGTTCCTGGTGGGGACGCTAAAATCCGTTCAATGCAACAACAGCTTAATCATGATTATCAAGCTTACACTGGTATTTTACCATGTGATGGAATTTATCAAAGGGATACGAACACTGCTTTGATTTATGCTTTGCAGTCAGTGGAAGGTATGGATACTGGAACTGCTAATGGTTATTATGGTCCTGGTACGATCAATAAAACACCAACTGTTAATTCTGGCGCAACTGGGGCAATCGTTAAAATTATTCAATATGGTCTTTACGTTAATGGTTTCTATTCAGGCGCCTTCAATGGCCAATTTACACAAAATGTTGCCGACGGTATAGTTTCCTTTAGAAAATTCATGAAGTTGCCTCCTTATACTTCAACTGCTGACCTAACTGTGATCAAAGGCTTATTAACTAGTAATGGTAACACTAACCGATCTTCAGATGGTGTCGACATGGCTACTCAAATCACATCAGCTGCTACGGCTAAATCACTGAAAGCAGCTGGCTATAACATTATCGGCCGTTATTTGACAGGAAGCGTCGGGACTGGTGCTGATAAACGAGATAAAAATTTGACTAACACTGAAGTTAAACTGCTATTAGATGCTAACCTTAAGATTTTTCCGATTTACGAAGATGGAGGTTATGAAGAAAGTTATTTTAATAGCAAGCAAGGTTTCGCAGACGCTTCTATTGCCGTTAATACTGCACGTCAGCTTGGCCTACCAAGTGGGACAGTTATCTATTTTGCCGTTGATGTTGATATTCAAGATGGAAACATGAGTAGTACGGTTGTCCCCTATTTCGAGGGTATTACTGGTATTATAGGATCAACTGAATATAAAGCAGGTATTTATGGAACACGCAATGCGTGCTTGCATGTAAACCACTTAGTTAAGTATAGTTTTGTTGCTGATATGTCTTCTGGATGGAGCGGAAATTTAGGGTTCAAAATGCCTGAAAATTGGAGCTTTGATCAATTCAATGAATTTACTGGAGCTTCAACAGGGATTGATATGGATCAAGTTGCTGTCTCTGGTAAAGATAACGGAGTTTCTAAAGTTACCAAAGTTAATATAAATCCTAACGCTGCTTTCTTTACCCAACTGCAACAAGTAGAAGACCAGGCATATAGTTATATCAGCGGTGAAAGCTCTTCAACACCTGCTGAACAACTTGTTACCCAATTTTATAGACAATTTTCCTATTCTTCACCAAGTTGGGCACCCTTGGCCGGTGGATTAAATACTAGCTGGTTAGCATTCGCAAACTCAGCATTACATGTTTCAAAAGAAAGTGACTTCGAAACTCTTTATGATAGTACTACTGGCATAAAAATTGGCTTACCACACATGATGGCTTCTTTAAACGCACTTTTATTTTGGGGAGAACCACAGTCAGCCTCAGGAATTCAGGACCTTGGGGGCTGGTGTGGAGATCTTTTAACAAGTATAGAAGATGCTCATCTTAACCAGAAAAAATACGGCTCTTTTTATGAATCAATTACTGCATATGTAGGTAATAAAGGGCAATTTGGAAGGGAAGATTTGGTTGACGATTTGGATGCACTTAACGTTTACAGTACAATCCATTCGCAAAACAACCAAACTATATCCAAAATTATTAAAACTTATTACACCGGTAATGAAAGCTCCGTTCGCTTTAATTCTTACCTAAGTAATCGTTTTGATGATGACCTTGATTCACTACAGAACGACACATATACTCTTTTAAAAGGTGGTACAGGTTCATGGGGTGCAGCTTATAAAACCGCTTTATTGGCTTTTAAAAAGTTTAAATTACAAAAATATCCTTCTTATACTGACAGTGAAGCAAAAGACGCCGCTAAAGCTTTTCGCAAGTTAATTGAACAAAACGCATAGAAAGTAATAAGCAAAATGATAAACTATATATATTAGTTTATCATTTTACTTATTTTAGTTTTTTACTTTTATCTAAAAAATAGAAAGAGGTGCTAAATCAGCCTTGTACTCATGGTTAATCGTAATATTAGTTGTTTTTTTTCTCATAACAATTGATTTTTTATATTTATGTGACCATATAAATGATACTATCATTGAAAATGGCTATTTTAAAAACATTCTTACAATTATTATTTCAATTTTATCTAGTTGGTTCATCTCCAAATATTTGGGCCCTTTTTTTCTAAATTTCACTTCAGAAGTTGGAGTTACCAATTCATTCGGCTTTATATTAATAATTGTTGCATTAATAGGCTTTTCACTCCTATTCAACGCTGCAAGGCATGACATTGTAACTAGGAAAAAAACTGTACAGCAGGCTCAAAAAAAATACTTCAGACACAATCAAGTCCTAACTTTTTCTATGGTTCATTACGTAATCGGAATAAGTAGTGTTGTAATAGTTAATAGCATTGTATATTTACCAATCTTCCTCGACTTTTTAATTCCGATTCCCAAAAGTTACCCTGGTAACGTTGAAAAAATTGAACTCCAAGAATTCATTACTTTTATTATTACTCTTGTAATGCCTTTTTTAATCATAGTTTTTACCCCCTTTTCTTTGAAAAAATTACTCTCCCATTTCAATAAATAGGGTCCATTATCTAGTATAGACCCTATATATTCATAGCCCCTTTCTGTTTGGTGTTAAAGTATTAGTCATCGATGTCATGCACTATCTTGTTTAGCTCCGTTTTGATGGAACTGGAAATATTTTCTAAATTGAAATGATTATATATTTCTTTATCCTTAAGCATCCTTTTTTGTGCCTTATTTAATTTACACTCATTGTTACCCACTACCCATTCATCCTTTCTACGTATAAAGGGGTTTGCGCACTTTCCTTTAACGCGTTTTGAACATCTTCATAAGGTAAATAAAATTCAATTGTAGATTAATTTTACAATCTTCCATATAACGTCTCCATCTTTTCAAAACGACTTAATTCTACGGGCTATAAATAACTTAATTTGCCAGTGTATAACGTTTCAGATTAAGCTACCACTAAGTTATAATAACCATATCGAAAGGAGACCAATCTAATGAAATATACGAAAACCAAAGCAGTATTAAATCAACTCGTTGCCGATTTGAGCCAGATGTCAATGATTATCCATCAGACGCATTGGTACATGCGTGGACCCAACTTTTTGAAGTTGCACCCCTTGATGGATGAGTTCATGGAAGAAATTGACAGCCAACTCGATGTCATTTCTGAACGGCTGATTGCGCTTGATGGCAGTCCTTACTCCACCTTAAAAGAAATGGCCGAAAACACTAAGATTCAAGACTGGCCTGGTGAATGGGACAAAACAACCCCAGAACGCCTCGCACACTTAGTTGATGGCTATCGTTACTTGGAAGACCTTTACCAACACGGCATTGAAGTATCCGATGTTGAAAAAGACTTCAGTACCCAAGATATTTTCATTGGTCTCAAAACCGCAATTGAGAAGAAAATCTGGATGATTCAGGCAGAGCTTGGGTCGGCGCCGGAAATTGATGAATAAAATAATATTAAAAAATCGGTAGACTTATGGTAGATTTTAAAATTAATCCGAACGCCCATTTGGATATTGGACAGCCCTAGTTCACAAAAGGTTTCGATTTTAATTCGTTCGGAATAGGTTATACTAGACAAAAGATCAGCTCCTAAAAGATGGGTTTGTGGTAAACACCATTTTAAAGGAAGCTGATCTTTTTTGTCCGAACAGCGTTCGGATTAATTTTACAATCTACCCACCAGAATAATCTGTGGGACAGTCCCAGCCCTCACCCTTTAGCTTGGCAGCTACAGATTGTTCAAATTTATCTTCCGGTATTTAACTAGTCTTCTTTTCTTTTTTAGTTGTAACTATTTACCAAAACGCCACCACTTTTTAGGTTTAGGTTGTGACTCCGGGGTGCTATTTTCAGGTTCCGGTTGTTTGTCTGACGTCACTTCTTTTTCACTATTATCATGCGGTGCCATCGTTAAGGCTTTCAAGTCCTTAATTTCTGCCTTGTATTCTTCGAGCAGTTGTTTGTCCTGTAAGGCCAATCTTTGTTGCTGATCTAGTAACTTATGTAACTCTTTCTTTTCAGATTGAAATTCTGATACTAAATTTCGAAGGAATTTCACTTCATCTTGTCCATCAACCGCATCTTTTTTGTTGTCGTCAACATCATCTTTTTGTTGACGGTATCTTGTTGATGAATCGTTTGAGAACATTGCTTTAATAGCTTTTTGCCCATCAACATCAACGTAAACAGTATTGCCTTTTGTTGATGTAAATTGACGTAAATCGATTGACGCATCTCTTTTTATCTTTTGCCATATAGCCTGCTTTGAAACGCCCAATTCATCAGCAAGTTCTCTAATAGTTTTAGGCATGATTTCCAAACCCCTTTCGGAGTTCAGCAAGTGCTTCTTGTCTTGCTTGATCTCTTATTTTTTTATCGTGCTCGGCCTGTTTATCAGCCAATGCTTGTTTCTCAGTAGAGCCTAAAGTTAACCCCTTAACCTTGTCAATGGCGCGCCATTTTTCCTGCTCTGTTAATTCACCATTATGCTGAATATTAAAAAGCTTTTGACGCTCATCTTGTAATTGGCCTTGTGAGAAATCATTGGCATCTTTCTTTTCTGGTTTCCAGGTAAACGAATAGCCAATAACTGGTTTCCCACGCCCTTTACCATATTTTTTTCTAACCGTTAATCCTCTAAACAAAGGAGTTAATTCTTCTTTAATGGGTTTTATAACAAATTTATCGACGTTAGAGGGACTATTCCAGTAACTTTTGGGCATATCTAGTAATTCAAAAAAGTCTTCTTTAGAAAAATAAGCATATCCAGTGGTTCTGAACTGTTTTAGTAACCGAAACATTGTTTTTGCGTAACTACTTTTTAAATCTCTAAACTCTGCCAACGCATAACGAACCCAACTTTCAAGCTTGTTTAAAAGGGGTAAAGCACGTTCATAAACTTTTACGTCTACATAAGGTTCTTCTGCATCTCCATCAATTTTAAATTCTGTAAACAAAACAAAAAACTCTCGAGTTAATCCACTTTTACTTCGTCTACCAAAATGTAATCCCATCATTTTTTCATAAGTTCTCTGAATGTCATCTTCAAAACGGTTATTTGCAGTAGGTTTATAAGCACTTAGCTCTTTTAATTGATCAAAAGTAAAACGAATGGTCTGATCACTCTTATCACGCATACGAGAAATAATCGAAAAAAATAAATTCATTTCAACTGGAGTAAATTTTCGAAGTGGAATGGTATTTAACTCTGGATCATATTTAATAATTTCATTTCCCATGCTGTACCTCCTAATGATTACAAATT
>NC_016635.1 GCF_000237995.1 Pediococcus claussenii ATCC BAA-344 | reverse complement strand
ATCGTCTTGCCCAAGCCGAGTTTTCGCTTATTTTTTTTGTTCTAATTCCTTTCTTGAATAATTTTCTAAAGCTAAAGCTAAAATTGCAGACTTAGAAAAACCCTTTTCTTTCGCAAGATTTTCCAAAGTGAAATACTGATCTTCGGTTAGACTGACCGTAATTCTTTTTTTATTTGTAGCCATATTTTTACTCCAAACCAAATCAAATTTAAGTACACCATTATTATGCCTTTTTGCAACATTATTGTCAATAATATATGCTATAAATCTCTATTTCGCTAAAAACTCGCTAAAAACTCGCCGAAAACTCGCCGAGATTTAAAACTCTGTAACCATTGATATTAAAGGCTTGAAGACCATTTTTAACCAAAATTGGCACTCGGCACTTAAAAGGGGGGTCGTAGTACGGTCGCAAAATTCGCTCCCTCGCCCCCTGATTTTCAAATTTATATCCCACACGAATAAAACCATGGGCGCTGCCCAAACCTGCAAGCTGTGTCAGCTTGACCCCATAAATGAGCGGGTGCTCCCGCTCAAACTCACCCCGCACTCGCCGTGAGGCAGGCAAAAAAAGCAGGTGTGCTTTTCTTTGCATGCGCAAAAGTGTCTTGGTCTAGTGAGTCTATCAACTCCTTAAAGCCTCCTAGAACGGCTAAAAGCCGTTCTACGTCGATTTACCGTTGACAGACAGCTAATTATGCATTTAACAGCTAAAATGGCTTAGAGAGCAAATTAGAGCCATTTAAAGCCAACATTCAAAGCAGTTAAAGTCCGAAGTCGGCTAGCGACTGGACTTTAACTGCTTTGAATGTTTCAACTGACGCAAGTCAGTTTTGTTTGAGCGAAGCGAAATCTGATACAGGTTTTAATGGTTTTAGCGCAACGTCATCTTTGATGACGTGTAAGTGCGCCTTTAACATTTTCTTTTGATTTTTTCATTGCTATTTTTAAAGCAATGCGCACTTACACACCACAATTAAAATTAATGGTGTTTGTGCTAAATTTCCTGTATCAGAAGTCGGCTAGCCGACAACAAAAAAAGGTGCTCGAATTGAGCACCCACTTTTTATTCACTAATCAATCTTGTATCTCGCCAGTTTCTTTGTCTATGTCTCCTCTGCCATACTTGCGTTCCTGATAAACAGCATCGAAATATAGTCTTATCAGTCCAGTATGAGCACGTAAAACCGAATTAACGACCTTGATACTAGGCATGCCATATTCTGAACCATGAGCTTTTAAAAAGCGTCTCAATTCACGCATATTTGCCAAATTATGGTCATCAATCAAATCACAAACATCATTCAGCATGTCGTCTTTGTCTTCCACATCAAGCGATATATATCTATCAATATCAAAATTATTTATCAGCGTAATATCTTTTTTATTATATTTATGTTTTTTCTTCTCAATAGCATCTTTAGACTCATGTGTAAGGTATGAATACATGCTTGCCATACTTCTGATGACTATTTGCACTTTAGCGATACTCCGATCACCTAGAAGCTGTTTAATCTTGTACCGAACACTATCAGCAGTAACTGGGTTTTTAGCCACATAGACAACATGATAATGCGGCTTTTTATAGTGCTTGCCATTTCGTATGACATCATCAGGTGTCCATTTTGATTTATCAGTTTTTTCATCCATATCATGAAATGGACTAATAGCAATTGGAACACCAATTAATTCTAATTTCGATTTCCAATCTTCTGGAATAGATTCGGGATATAACAAAAAGGTGAAGTATCTTGATTTGTCTTTTGCCATAATGGTAAAATAGCCTTGATAGAACAACAATGTTTAGCGGAAACT
>NC_016608.1 GCF_000237995.1 Pediococcus claussenii ATCC BAA-344 | reverse complement strand
CCAGCATGTGTCTATTCTGGGTTGCCCATACGGCAACTTTTTTAATTTCTAACAACAAAAATGGACTAAGTAGTATTGGTTAGCTACTTAGTCCATTGGATTTAATTTGTTCTTAACTATCCTTCACTTGTCCCATAGGACTGGTTTGCGGTATAATTAACTTACAAATTAAGAACAATGTTCAGACGATTTTAACTTGGCGGTCTAAATCGTCTGAATCTAAGTAGCTCTCTATTAGCTACTTGCTAAACCAAAAATCCTCGATTCCTCGTGAATCGGGGATTTTTGGTTTAGTTTGATCTCTTTATTCGGTTGTTAAATTAATCTTAGTCTAGCATAGCGCTTACCTACCGGCAACCTTATTTGGTTCAGCGCACTTTGCTAGCTGTTACCTAATTACAGATTAATTAAACAAATAAATTGTGCCTTTAATTGTTTAATTAATTGTTTAATTACTAAATTGCATCTATGATTGAAGCTAAGAATTCTGAACGATTTTTAAATCCGTTTTGACGAGCAGCTTTGTCCATCTTGTTAAGCTGACTTTCGGTAATTGAAAAGGTCACGGAGCGTTTGCGTTCTACTTCTTTTCGACTAATGTTTTTCAAAAAAGCTACGGCATTGTCTTTCTTGCCATCTTTCAATGTGGTTTCGTAACTTTCGCGCATTTCTTCGTCTTTTTTTTTGTTGAATGTATCTAGACTCATAATCTAACTTCCCTTACTTAGTTTTATTAGCTAATTGTTGAAAAAGCTGGTCAGCTTGTTCAATGAATTTTTGGTTTTGTTTTAAAACGGATTCATCCTGGCTAGCTAACTCAAATATTGAGGCGTGTCTTGCAGTAGCTTTATTAAATAGTTCCCTTTCAGGGATTATAGTTGCTACCGTTTCATCATTCTCTATATGTTTTAGCAAATCACGAGACATGCTTGTATTGTGTCTGATCATATTAGCAACAAAAAAGAGTTTTGCGTCAACATAGGTTTCACCAGTTCGATAATCAAAAAGTGACTTTCTGAATTTTTCTAAGCGAGTTTCCAAGTCGAATTTAGCATTGTAGCCATGTTCACTAGGGGTGATGGGGCTAAGTAGATAATTACTTATAGCAATGGCATTTTTAGTGATGGTGCCGAAATCCGGGTGTGTATCAATTAAGATATAGTCGTAGTCAGTCAACCTTAATGAGTCGGCGTTGTTTTTAAACCACATGAACAACATCATTTCTTTGTTACTGTTGTTTTCTAGATGACTTCCTAGAACATCGAGGTCTATAAAACCGGCGATTAAATCTAAGTTAGGTGCTACCCGGTCAATCGCAACTTTTTGGGCGTTTTCTTCCTTAAACGCTTCAGCGATTGTGTTGGTTCGCCTTGTTTTTTCAAAAACAGTTGTTAAATTGCACTGATGGTCTAAGTCAATTAGTAGAACTCTTTTACCATGTTTGGCTAACCAATCACCATAATTCAAGGTCAAAGTTGTTTTACCAACCCCGCCCTTGATGGCAGTAAAAGTAATAATCTTCATTTCAATACCTCCTTCGATTAGCTAAATTATACCACTAATAAACAAATAAATAAACAATTTATCAAATAATGAAGCTTAATGTTTATTTGCTTTTAAATTCCATTTTATAAAGTTTTTGGTTGTTTGCATTCAGTAAGCCCTTAAAGCGCCTTTGTTGGGTACGCTCACTAATACCTGTTTTTCTAGCAATCATTTTGTACGTCATGCCTTGTTGACGCAGCTGATAGGCTAGTCGCATTTGTTCATCAGTGTAGGTCTGTGGCCGCCCCTCTCTAAAGTGTGGGTCGTTTCGTTTAGCATATGCTTTGCCTTCTTGTGTTCGGGTAACGATCATATCACGTTCAAACTGCGCAAACGCACTAAAAATCGTAAAGATTAATTGTCCAGTAGGGGTGTTATCAATCAAGCCCATATTGAGAATATTAACTTTAATCTCGCGGTTAAATAGGTCTTGGATTATATCAAGGGCTTCTCTGGTATTCCTAGCAAAACGGTCTAACTTGGTTACAATCAAGGTATCGTCTGAATTAAGTTGTTGCAATAATTTGGTTAATTCTGGTCGCTCTGTAGTAGTTCCGGTAAATTTCTCTTGATATATTTTGTCTGCCCCTGCTATTTTTAGTGCCTCAAGTTGATTTTCTAATTTTTGATCGGTGGTACTTACGCGAGCATAACCGTATTTCATTTACCTGAATTATTCACCAGAAACTTTAAAATCCCCATCAAACACATGATTCAAGTGCTTGATGGGGATTTTACGTTTTCACCTTTTAAGTGCAGAAAAAGAGCCTCAGCTCTGGTATAGTTAACTCGACCAAAAGACACTATAAAGAGAAGAGGACTCTATAATGAAAACTGTACAGGAAATGGCATTTAGTTTCAATAAAAACATTCTAGCATCGCATACCGGCGGTCAATTATCTTCTGATGGTGGCCTAACCTTGTGTGTTGAACTGATGGCAAGGTTTCAGTTCACGAACTTAGCTGACAATCTATTGAAGTTCAACGACCATCGACAATACTGCCGACATAGTAATTCAAGTATCTTGATGCAGTTGGTTCTGCAGATCATTGCCGGTTATAATACATATTCTGCTGCAACCTCATTGGTTTCATAACCATTGTTTAAACTTTTATTGGACAAACCAGCCTTAGCTTCACAAGCGACGATATCCCGTTTCTGGCAACGTATCGATTCCGCAGGTGTGGACGCCTTCCAGACTTTAAATCAAGATCTTATTGATCAAGCTCGACTGCTAACTAATCAGACGACCACCATTATTGATATTGATTCAACCCATTCTGACACTTATGGCAATCAAGAAGCTACTGACTATAACGCCCATTATGGCTCGGAGGGGTATCATCCATTACTAGCTATCGATAATGATGGTAATCTCCTGAAAGCCATCCTACGGCCTGGTAATGCCTATACCAGCACAGATATAAAAGCCTTTTTAGAACCGTTATTAAAATATTATCAAGACCAATTGCCAGAAACTGATATTCTGGTTCGCGGTGATAGCGGGTTCGCCACACCAGCTGTTTATGATACCTGCGAGGCCGATGATATCTTTTACATTATCGCCTCAAACGTAATAAGCGACTACACAACTTGGCAGAAGAGTTTGTACAGATAAGCGACACAACTGAGTGGCATGAAACCGAAACTCACTATTACTCAGCAACTTATCAGGCCACTTCGTGGCCTAAACCGCGTCAAGTATACGTTAAGTCAACTCGTGTAGCTGGCGAATTGATCTTTTCACATGAATTTATTGTGACTAATCTGACAAATTTAACCGCAGAAGCAGCATTTGAACTGTATCATAAGCGTGGTCAGATGGAGAATTATATCAAGGAAGCCAAAGAGGGCTTCTTCTTTGATAAGACTGATAGTTCAACGTTTACCGCCAACGCTGCCCGTATGATGGTTAGTGTATTAGCGTACAATATTATCAATTTTATGAAGCAAATAGCCCTACCTAAAACAGAGACCGGATTTCGTGTTAGTACATTACGAATCCGTTTATTCAAAGTCGCTGCCCGCGTTGTGTTTACCGGTCGACGAATCCAGTTACGACTGAGTTCTCATCACGTTTATCATCGACTCTTTTATCAGGTATTACAGCGTATTCAGGCTATTAAATAGCCCCAAAAAATTATGTACGATCAAGGGATAAGTGCACCCAAAAATTCAAAAATGACTCACCGTTAGGTGATACCATCAAAATTTAGAGTCTCAATACATAGTAAGCAAGATCAAAAGCCGTCAGTTTTTGAAAAACATGAAAACTGACGACTTTTTTGGAAGGTATGAATAATTCAGGTAACAGTTAGTCAGTGGTGCTCATATATTTTTATAGGATTGCGCTTTGGGTACACAAGCTGACATCATTGGCTATGCATTTTCCTATAGCGCATGGGTGTCAGTCCCGAAGTTTTCTTAAAAACCCTCATAAAATAATTTGGGCTGTTAAATGCTAACGTATAAGCAATTTCAGAAATGCTGATTTGACTATTTGTCAGCATATATTTAGCAGCATCAACCTTATGGCTATTAATATATGCGCCGACAGTGACATTGTATTTTTCCTTAAATAGATGGGCTAGTGAACTATCAGAACATTCAAATTTTTTGGCCAGAAGTGCTAATGATAACTTTTGATTAACGTGATTTTGAATGTATAAGGCAACTTGTTCAGCAAGGGATAAAGTCGTTTCAGATTTAATCTGATTTAACCGTTTAAAACATTCAATTGCGAGTGACTTCATCCAAATAGTGAAGGGCGGTTGATCTTTTTTAAATTCAATTGTGCCTAAGATATCATCTTGTACTTTGAGCGCATCTTCTACTTTTACTTGGCCACTCTTAATGACGGTGTTGATTAACAAAGCAACAAATCGGATTAAAATATCTTTTTCACCACGGACGTAATTATTTGTTTCAAAGGTCTCTCCCATATGCTTAGTTAAAGTTAGGGTATTAAGTGCATCGTTAAACCGGTTAAAATCAAAATCTTTAATAGCTCCAAAGATTAACTGCTCATTTACATAATAAGTTCCGATTTCATTATTAGTTGGAAAACTAACGCGTTGAATGTCTGTCGGGACTTTCTTGATGTGAGTTTTCCACTGAGGATTTTTATGATGAGTAATTAACTGATAAGCTAGCGCGCTTAGCGAATGAATATTAGTTATAAATTTAGTGATGTCTCGATAAGCAACTGGAATATTGGTGGTATTAATATGTGGGATCATGGTCAGTGTCTGATTATGATCAATAGGAATCATAACAACGTAGAAGTTGTTTAAATCAATAACAGTAAGATAATTAGGAACACGTAGTTTAAGTGCTTCTTGAACTAAGGCTTTCATATTATAAGCATTGTTATCAGAGATCAAAGCAATATCATTGCCTTCATAAAGGTAGAAATCTGCTGAGACAACATTACCAAGTAGCTGAAAAATTGACTGATTCATGGTACCTCCTGGCCATTTACAAAAAAGTGCTTTAATTTGCAGAATTAGACGTATAAATCTATGCTCTCATCATTGTATAATTATAATTAGTTTTGTTAAATATATTTTTGGAAGAGTGGTGTCTTAAATGGGAGAAAGAAAATTACATTATAAGATGTATAAAGACGGCAAAAAATTTGTTTTTGCCGCAATTGCGACATTTTCTTTTCTTGTCGCCGGTGGGGTATCAACGGTAGAGGTTCACGCTGATACTGCCGCTACCACTACCGCAAGTAGTGCCAGTGATACGAAGAGTGCAGCGCCATCAACAGCTGCAACAGCAACAAGCAGCACTAGTGACACGAAGAGTGCAGCGCCATCAACAGCTGCAACAGCAACAAGCAGCACTAGTGACACGAAGAGTGCAGCGCCATCAACAGCTGCAACAGCAACAAGCAGCACTAGTGACACGAAGAGTGCAGCGCCATCAACAGCTGCAACAGCAACAAGCAGTGCCAGTGACACGAAGAGTGCAGCTTCATCAACAGCTGCAACAGCAACAAGCAGTGCCAGTGACACGAAGAGTGCAGCTTCATCAACAGCTGCAACAGCAGCAAGTAGCTCCAGTGACACGAAGAGTGTGGCCCCATCATCAGCCACTACAGCAGCAAGTAGCTCCAGTGATACGAAGAGTGTGGCCCCATCATCAGCTACTGCAGCAAGCAGTGCCAGTGATACGAAGAGTGCAGCGCCATCAACTGCTGCAACAGCAGCAAGCAGCACTAGTGACACGAAGAACCCGGCTTCTTCAACCGATACTACGCGGCAAGCAGTGCAGGTTTCGTATAAGGACATCATTAATAAGCTAGATGCAACTACGGGAACTGCTAGTACTGAGGTCACTAAAGATAACTTCTTACAGTATTTTAGTCTGAATGGTTCTGCAACATATGATCAAAGTACAGGAATTGTGACTATTACACCGGACGATAACAATCAGGTTGGTAATTTTGCACTAAAATCTAAAATTGACACTAACAGTAGTTTTACTTTAACTGGTCAGGTTAATTTAGGTTCCGACCCAAATGGTGCTGACGGAATTAGTTTTGCTTTCCATGATGGGAATACTACTGACCTAGGGAACTCTGGTGGGAACCTGGGTATTGGGGGACTTTTGGATGCCTTAGGTTTTAAGCTAGATACTTGGGGTAATGGTTATAGGGCTCCAAGTTCCGATAAAGATGGAAGCCAAATTGATCCCACTAATTCTAATGACTTTGGCTGGAACGACGATTCAATGAGTGCACCATATGGAACATTTGTTACAACTAGTGATGAACAAATTAAATCACAAGATGGAACTTCTGTTCAGAGATGGTGGGCAAAAGATGTTGCCGGTTCAGCACAAGCTTTAAGCACATCAGATGTGGATGGACAGTTCCATGATTTCACTGTCCACTATGATGGGACTACTAGAACTGTCACGGTGTCCTATAAGCAAACTGACGGAACCGTTTTGACGTGGTCTCAACAGGTTGCCGATTCATATCAAGCAGTAGCGTTCATTGTGAGTGCCTCGACTGGTGGTGCTAAAAACTTACAACAATTTAAGCTTACCAGTTTTGAATTCACCCAAGCAGCAACGGTTAACGTTAAGTATGTTGATACCGATGGCAATCAGATAGGGCAAAGCGAAGTTTCATATCCCAATGGGGCAGCGGTTAATGGTACTTACAGTACTACGCAATTAGACATTCCTGGTTACACATTTATTAAAATGGGAGATGGTAGTTTATCAGCCTCGGGAACGTTAACGCAAGCAGGAGATAACGGAACAGTTACCTACGTTTACACCAAGAACCCTGTAGCTGGTGGTAACGTCACGGCGAAGTATGTTGATGAAAATGGCAATCCAATTGCCGACAACGTCGTTTCCTCTGGTAATGTTGGTGATCCATACTCAACCACCCAAAAGGACGTGCCAGGCTACACCTTCAAGGAAGTCCAAGGCAACCCAACGGGGAGCTTTACGGATCAAGATCAGACCGTTACCTACGTTTACACCAAAGATCCAGTAGCTGGTGGTAACGTCACGGCGAAGTATGTTGATGAAAATGGCAATCCAATTGCCGACAACGTCGTTTCCTCTGGTAATGTTGGTGATCCATACTCAACCACCCAAAAGGACGTGCCAGGCTACACCTTCAAGGAAGTCCAAGGCAACCCAACGGGGAGCTTTACGGATCAAGATCAGACCGTTACCTACGTTTACACCAAAGATCCAGTAGCTGGTGGTAACGTCACGGCGAAGTATGTTGATGAAAATGGCAATCCAATTGCCGACAACGTCGTTTCCTCTGGTAATGTTGGTGATCCATACTCAACCACCCAAAAGGACGTGCCAGGCTACACCTTCAAGGAAGTCCAAGGCAACCCAACGGGGAGCTTTACGGATCAAGATCAGACCGTTACCTACGTTTACACCAAAGATCCAGTAGCTGGTGGTAACGTCACGGCGAAGTATGTTGATGAAAATGGCAATCCAATTGCCGACAACGTCGTTTCCTCTGGTAATGTTGGTGATCCATACTCAACCACCCAAAAGGACGTGCCAGGCTACACCTTCAAGGAAGTCCAAGGCAACCCAACGGGGAGCTTTACGGATCAAGATCAGACCGTTACCTACGTTTACACCAAAGATCCAGTAGCTGGTGGTAACGTCACGGCGAAGTATGTTGATGAAAATGGCAATCCAATTGCCGACAACGTCGTTTCCTCTGGTAATGTTGGTGATCCATACTCAACCACCCAAAAGGACGTGCCAGGCTACACCTTCAAGGAAGTCCAAGGCAACCCAACGGGGAGCTTTACGGATCAAGATCAGACCGTTACCTACGTTTACACCAAAGATCCAGTAGCTGGTGGTAACGTCACGGCGAAGTATGTTGATGAAAATGGCAATCCAATTGCCGACAATGTCGTTTCCTCTGGTAATGTTGGTGATCCATACTCAACCACCCAAAAGGACGTGCCAGGCTACACCTTCAAGGAAGTCCAAGGCAACCCAACGGGGAGCTTTACGGATCAAGATCAGACCGTTACCTACGTTTACACCAAAGATCCAGTAGCTGGTGGTAACGTCACGGCGAAGTATGTTGATGAAAATGGCAATCCAATTGCCGACAATGTCGTTTCCTCTGGTAATGTTGGTGATCCATACTCAACCACCCAAAAGGACGTGCCAGGCTACACCTTCAAGGAAGTCCAAGGCAACCCAACGGGGAGCTTTACGGATCAAGATCAGACCGTTACCTACGTTTACACCAAAGATCCAGTAGCTGGTGGTAACGTCACGGCGAAGTATGTTGATGAAAATGGCAATCCAATTGCCGACAACGTCGTTTCCTCTGGTAATGTTGGTGATCCATACTCAACCACCCAAAAGGACGTGCCAGGCTACACCTTCAAGGAAGTCCAAGGCAACCCAACGGGGAGCTTTACGGATCAAGATCAGACCGTTACCTACGTTTACACCAAAGATCCAGTAGCTGGTGGTAACGTCACGGCGAAGTATGTTGATGAAAATGGCAATCCAATTGCCGACAACGTCGTTTCCTCTGGTAATGTTGGTGATCCATACTCAACCACCCAAAAGGACGTGCCAGGCTACACCTTCAAGGAAGTCCAAGGCAACCCAACGGGGAGCTTTACGGATCAAGATCAGACCGTTACCTACGTTTACACCAAAGATCCAGTAGCTGGTGGTAACGTCACGGCGAAGTATGTTGATGAAAATGGCAATCCAATTGCCGACAACGTCGTTTCCTCTGGTAATGTTGGTGATCCATACTCAACCACCCAAAAGGACGTGCCAGGCTACACCTTCAAGGAAGTCCAAGGCAACCCAACGGGGAGCTTTACGGATCAAGATCAGACCGTTACCTACGTTTACACGAAGAACCCTGTAACGGATAACAATGGCAGCACTGGGTCCAATCCATCTGGGAAACCAGGTAATGGTACGGATACAGGAAATTCTAGTTCTAACCAACCAGGAAATCCTTCCCAACCAAGTAACACTACTAACAATGGCGTAATCAATACGTCGACTAATACGGGATCGAAAGTTAACAATGGCGTTGTTTCCTCACCAAAACTACCTCAAACTGGTGAAAACAATAGTCAAAGTCAGACAATGTCATTTGCTGGTATTTTATTGGCAATGTTTGGTGGCTTACTCGGTTTTCTTGGTATCAAGAAACGTCGTAACGATTAACCATTAAATAAATATATCTGTAGTGAGGTAGATTGTAAAATTAATCCGAACGCTGTTCGGACAAAAAAGATCAGCTTCCTTTAAAATGGTGTTTACCACAAACCCATTTTTTAGGAGCTGATCTTTTGTCTAGTATAACCTATTCTGAACGAATTAAAATTGAAACCTTTTGTGAGCTAGGACTGACCAATATCCAAATGGCTGAGCGGTTAAAACGATCTCCGTCTACGATTTCTTATGAATTATCTCGTTGTCAACCTTATCAAGCTGAATTAGCACAGGCCAACGCTGAATATAAACGGGCGCATTGTGGCCGAAAAACTAAACTGAATGCCAAATTAAAGCAAACCATTCTAAACCATTTACGTCTAAGCTGGTCACCAGAAGTGATTGCGCATGAGCTTAAACTAGCCACTAAATCTATTTATAATTGGTTATATGGTAGATTGTAAAATTAATCCGGATAAAGTTGTCCATTTAGAGTGTACCCTAAATGGACAATAAACGTTATACTAAGAATATAGGAAAAAACTGAGATTCTATCGGGCACGGTAAGCGATTCTTGAATCTGTTAAAAATGTCTAATTTGAGTGTCTAATCTGTTACCGATAATGTAGGGTCAAATTCCGAGAGGAGAAGTCGTGATGAAAATTGGGTATGCCCGAGTTAGTTCAACTGATCAGAATTTAGCACGTCAAATCAAAGCACTTAAAAAAGCTGAGTGTGAAAAAATATTCGAAGAAAAGCAATCGGGAAAATCAACTGAGAATCGACCAGAATTGCAGGCGGCCATTGCGTATGTTCGACAGGGCGATACGCTGGTCATTGCGTCCTTGGATCGTTTGAGTCGTAACTATGATGATGCCAGTGATATCATCAAGCAGATCAGGGACAAACAAGTTAAGATGGAAGTCTTAGATGCGCCATTTCTTTCTATGCGCACTGGCGATTCAGATATGGATAAATTTATGTTTGACCTGTTAACCGAACTGCTAGCTTATATGGCCCAAACGGAACGGAAGAAAATTCGTGAGCGCCAGCGTCAAGGAATTGAAATCGCCAAAGCTAATGGGAAATATCGAGGGACGCGGCCCGCTTACGCCGCAGACGCACCTAACCCACAAAAACGGTTTATCTACCGCCGTATCGTCGATCAATTAAGAAACAAAGCAACCGGTGCCCCAATTAGCTATCGTGCAATTGCAGCTGAAACCGGTGTATCGGTGCAGACAGTAATTAATATTAAAAATCGGTTGGTATAGCTGTTAAATAAGCGTCATCTGAGCACACGTTCGTTATTTTTAACGGACGATTATTTGAGTGAGGTCTGAGGGATTGTTTGATCTACGTAGGATTTTCATATCACGAGTAGGACTTCAGTTTAGAGATACTAATGCGATTAATATTTAGGTTACTTATTTTGCGTTCAATTAGCCTAAAAAATGAGTTAACGAAGCTTTTCGTTAATAGCTTACGGCTACTAATTTCGTTACTCACATTAATAAATGGCTTATAAGCATACATTATGATGTTTTGCCACTTTCAGCTATAGATTAAAAAAAAGCAGGCCACAATTATTAAGTTGTGTCGCTGCCATTCTCTATTATTCCTGTTACAGGGTCTAATTTGGAAACTCCTAATGAACATCTATAAATCTAGTTACATCACGAAATTAAAAACGGCCACTAGAGTATACCCTATTGGACAGTTTTGAAAGATTGCTATTTAATTGTTCTTTAACTCAGTTAGTTTATCATGGATTTTAATCCTATAAAAATGGCCACCATAGCAAGTTTTTTCATCAATTTTTTCTGGTAATTCATCTAGCCAATTTGAAAACTGTTCATTTTTAGGCTCTGGCCCGGCAATGTAATTGTAGAGTTTTTTTGACGAACTCGTCTACTAAAATTGGAGCGGATCCATCAGTGTTTGCTTTATCACATAGATGAGATGCTAAGTTAACATTTTCCCCAAGGAATATAGATTAACGTTCACAGTTTTTCCAAAGCTACCAGCCAGACTTACTTTGTACTTGTTCGTTTTCAATGTAAGCACTGTGATTCGCCAGAATATAACCCCATTCATTTCATCATACCACGATCATTATAGAGCCATTTTTCTCGAGGGACAATATATTCTCTTATGTAGCATAATACGAATGTGCATTCCATTAATCGAGTTAATCATCCACTCTACATCTTATTCAAGGGTATAAATTAAGTAGTTAGAATAAAAAAATACTGACAACCATTTAACGGATTATCAGCAATTAAAATTATAACTATTTTTAAATTTAATGAAAAATTGACAATGACACATATAGTCCAATTAAAGTCACAAATAAAACTGGAATGGTGACTGTAATACCTATTTTAAAGTAAGTTCCCCATTTAATTTTTATACCTTTTTGGCTTAACACATGTAACCAAACTAATGTTGCTAGTGACCCAATTGGTGTAATTTTTGGACCGAGATCGGAGCCAACTACATTTGCTAAAACTAAACTCTGATGTAATACCCCGGTAACATGACTAGCCCGAATAGCCAAAGCATTAATCATAACCGTTGGCATATTATTCATCATCGAGGACAAGAATGCAGCTAAATAACCCATTCCTAGTGTGGCACCTAAACGTCCCCAATTAGAAATCTGCTTAATTAAGATAGCTAACATATCTGTTAAACCAGCATTTTGTAGACCATAAACAACTACGTACATTCCGATTGAAAATGCAACGATACTCCATGGAGCGCTCTTAATAGTAGCCAATACATCAACTTTCGGGCTTTTTCTAGCAAGTAATAGGAATATAGCAGCAATTGGTAAAGCTATTAATGAAACTGGTGCCTTGATAAAACTACTTAAGAAGTAGCCAATGAGCAGTGCTGTTAGAACTACCCAAGATAAATAAAATAATCGTAAATCTTTAATGGCATCTTTTGGTGAGCCAAGATGACTGCCATCAAACTCTTTAGGAATAGCTTTTCGGAAATATAAATAAAGAATTAGAATGCTAATACCAAGTGAAAATAAATCAGGAATCCACATGCGTAATGCATATTCTGAGAATGTAAAACCGAAGAAATCTGCTGAGACAATATTCACAAGATTGCTGACAACTAAAGGCAATGAAGTTGCATCAGCAATAAACCCACTAGCAATGATGAATGGAAAGATTTTTTTATCGTCAAACTTTAAAGCTCTAACCATCGATAAAACAATAGGAGTCAGGATAAGCGCAGCACCATCATTAGCAAATAAAGCTGCTACAACAGTACCTAGAACAGCAATTAGGATAAACATCATAACGCCGTTACCACGAGCTAATTGTGCCATATGTAAAGCTGCCCATTCAAAGAATCCAATTTGATCGAGAATCAACGAGATCAATATAATGGATACAAATGAAAGTGTAGCATTCCATACAATTACCGTTACCGTTCCAACGTCATTAAAAGAAACTACGCCAAAAACCAGTGCTAAAACTGCACCACCAGCAGCAGACCAACCAATAGATAGGCCACGAGGTTGCCAAATGACTAAAATTAAGGTAAGCAAAAAAATGGAAATAGCCAAAAATACTTCCATTGCTAATCACCCGTTGTTTCTAAGTTGCATTTGTTGCAGCCTTTATCTTCAACAGTTGGATGGCAGACACAGATTTCCTCAACTTGTAACAGTTGATGTGTAAATTCAGGGAAACTTGTTATAAATTTTGAATTCAATGAATAGTGCTGCCACTTGCCATCTTTTTGTGCATCTACTATCCCCGCAGTTTGTAATACCTTCATATGATGAGAAAGTGTTGGTTGGGTAAAATCAAAATGATCTAAAATATCGCAGGCACACATTTTACCGCAAGATAACATGTCGATAATTTCAAGGCGACTTGCGTCGCCCATTGCTTTGATAACCATAGCATAATCTGTATAATTCATTTTTTCTCCTCCTTGACACATAGTTAATCGTCTATATACAATATAGACATCCATCTATATGTTGTCAACTAAATCAAAGGAGTCTATTTATGACAGTTAAAAATGAACAACTATTGATAATTGGCGGTAGCGACGCCGGTATTTCAGCGGCAATTCAAGCTAAAGAGAGTGAGCCTACACTACAAGTTAAAATAATCCTTGCAGACGAATACCCTAATTTATCCATTTGTGGTTTTCCATATGCTGCTAGTCGAGAAGTACCAGATTGGCATTCACTTTCTCACCGTGGGCTTAAGGAGCTAGAAGCGCTTGGAATTGAGTTTGACTTAAACACTTTAGTTAGCTCAATAGACGCAGAAAATCATCTCGTGTCAGGTGTTCGATCGAATGGTGCTGTTACTTATAAATATAATAAATTGATAGTTGCCACGGGAGCAATTCCTAAAGTAGACGCTTTTCAAGGTTTTTCATTTAATGATACCCAAGAAAACAATAGTAAGATTCACGTTTTACACACAATGTCTGATTATTTGTCGTTAGATACAGCACTAAACCAAGCTAAAAACACCGCCATCATCGGGGCTGGGTATATCGGTGTTGAGATGGCCGAAGCAATGGTACGACGAAAATTAAACGTGACGCTATATCAACGTAGTAATGAAATTCTTTCCACAGTGGAAAATGAATTTGGATCTATGGCTCACCAGGAACTAACACAAAATCGAGTAACAGTACTGACTGACCGCACTATTTTGAGTGTTGTTAGCTCTGCTACTAGTGTAAAAATTAAATCTACAGATTTGGGCAATATCACTGATGACCGATCGTTTGATACGGTCTTAATTGTTACTGGAGTTCAGCCCAATACGCAATTATTAGAAGCAGCTGGTGCCAAGACTGGTGTGGCCGGAGCAATTTCAGTTGATGAATTCATGCATACGACTTTGCCAGATATCTGGGCCGCCGGTGACTTGGTTGAGACTGACCATAGATTACTTGGAAAAACATACCTACCCTTAGGAACTACTGCACACAAACAAGGCCGGATAGCCGGATTGAATGTCGTGGGGCAGCGATGCCGGTTTAGGGGGATCGTTGGAACCCAAGTTATAAGGGCTTTCAATTTAGTTATTGCTAGAACTGGGCTATTGCCTAAAGAAGCAGAAAACGCTGGTTTTTCTACTTTATCCAGTACAAGTACAGTGTTCGACCATAACTCATATTTTCCAAATGCAAGTAAAATCACCATTAAATTAACTGCTGACAAAGAAAGCAGATTGCTACTTGGTGCACAGTTAATTGGGAACTATGGAAGTGAGATTGCAAAACGAAATGATATTTTTGCAACCGCAATTTTCAATAAAATGACTATTAATGATCTAGACGACTTAGACTTATCATATTCACCGCCAATTGCGTCACCGTGGGACCCTGTTCAACAGGCAGCACAAGATTGGGAAGCTGTGTTCGATAAATCTAAATAGGCTCATTAAAGCATCTAATATAACAAAGCACCACCTGTGTAAGAACTTAGAAGTTGTCTAAAATCTCTTGAGTAATAAAATACCAAAAACGCTAAGATGCTCATTTACATACGAACGCTATGATGATGACCTTAGCCTTTATTTCAGTTCTATTGCGGCGCTTTTGAAGATCTCAAACATCTTCTAACCAGCGGCGGAAGTAGCCTTAAACCGTTTGCCAATTGGGAGGTAACTGGCGCTATTGAGATCCAGTACGGAGAATATGGAGAACGGCATTAAAGATCTCGTAGAGATCAACCTGGTGTGATCGCGTGCATTGGCGCACAGCTTCTAAATCAGATCGAATTAGTTCAAATTGTTACCGGGTAATGTCGCTTGGATAGCTAATCATCCTTTTTAATGAAACTATATCAAAAAGCTTTCAGCTAGCAAAGATTAAAAACAGACTCTTAGACTTTCTACTGATTGCTGAACTCACCTTGGCGTTTCAATCAAACCAAATATGATTGCCATCATATTTGCATTCTTCGGACTGTTGGGTTATAGGTGGCCCAAACAAAAGGTGCCCCCTCGCACTAGCTTGTTTGCTGGCACTAGGCGGCGAGAACCCATCGCTGTCAAGTCTGCCGCCAAGCAGACCGATTACCTTGGCTGAGGTTAGACTGCTAATCTCATTGGCAGTTTGCTCCTATACTGAAATTTGGTACCAAAATCATTAGAATCTGTCTGGTGTTGAGTATCATGTTGTAAGATTTGCAAACTGTACCAGAGCAAAATTAGATAATTGGTAGATTGTAAAAAATGTTTTGTTAATAACCAATCTGATTAAATTAGGAAGTATATGAAAAATCATTTCATCATCACAACTTAGCTTTTTATTGTGCTTGGTCAATACTTAATTCACCTGTATAATAGATTACGCAGGAAGTTTTAAGGGCGGTGGCTGTCTTTTCCCTTGCGAGGTGAGGCCCATGGGAACATGGAATAATCTTCAGGAAGGTTTCACAGTCAATGAGCGTCTTCCAGACACTCTCGTTGATGTTGCTGTTTGGCACGTTTTTAATCGCGCTCCTCAGCTATATCGACAAGCACCACAAATAAAAAAGCCGCCCTGTGTAACTTTGGTAGAGGTCACAGGACGAGCTAAAATCGTTTATTAAATTTCTGCCACCGCCTTTGAAGCGGCTTGCATGGGAAGTCTTGTTAGCGCAAGGCTTCCTTTTTCTATTACATTATAGCATGACCTTTAAAAACTAGCTAACGTTTTAGACTTTGATCAAGTTCGGATTCTGGTTGTTTGATCCCCGGATTCTGTTCAGCAAATGCTTGTAGCTGCTTTTGCGTTCGCTCACTGATTTCTTCGTGTATCTCATGTAACTGGTTTTTAAATTGTGCTTTTTGTTGTGAATTAGTTGCTTGCTGAACTTGTTGTTGTAAGCCTTGATAGGACTTATTAAGATCATGGGCTGATAGCTTTTTTAAATCATGCTCAGGCTCTTTTTGGGCTTCTTGTAAGCCTAATTGTTTGGTCAAGCCATCGCTAAGCTCAATCACTTTGTTGCTCACTTGCTGGATCTCACTTAAAGCGCTATGGATTACGGCTTTATCTTTGGCCCAGGTGGCCACGTAACCGAGTGAGTAGTTGCTGGTATCAACGCCAATATTTTGCATGGCAACATACGCGATCGCTTCGGCTTGGGTTTCCTGATAGGCTCGTGGCCGATCTTTAAAGGCTGATTTTAATCCGTGTAGCTGGCTATGCGCATATTCGTGATATAACGTCTTCAATTTTAAAGCATTATCGGATTCATCACTACCAATAACAATTTCATTAGTGCTGGGTTGAAAATACCCCTTAGCCCCATTTAGCGTCGCTAAAGGAACTTCACTGACTTTAAGGTCGGGTTGCTGGTTTAAATAATCTTTGAACGCGTTATATAAGCTTGTCACATTCTGATGATCGGCCAAATTTTCTTTGACAAAGTCTTTAGCACTTAACACTGGTTCACCGCTAGTTTGTGACACATCGAAGACGGGTAGATAACGATAACCGACAATGGCCCGTTCGCCGGTAGTATCAAGACGCTGTTGCTCGGCTGGTGTTAACTTCTTAATAATCGGGGCCGCAATCCGAATCGCTTTTGTGCCCCGGTTGACGGTGCGGTTAAAAGCCGTCTGCCATTGCTTAAAACCGGCGACTTGAGTGGCTTGCGGATTTTGCGCATAAATTAAATCAATGTTTCTAGTGCTATAATGATGGAATTTAGCCAGGGTATTGAGATACTTTTTAAATTGGCTACTATCGGTTAATTTTAGGATTTGTTGTTCAGCCTGAGCGACTAATTGTGCTTTCCAGGCTTTAACGTCTGCTTTACTCGGCATGGTCTACCCCTCCTCATCTTCAAAAATATCATTCAGTATGGGGGCCACTTTCGTTTGAATTGAGGCCGTGCCATAAAGGGCAACGTAACCGTCAGACAATTTTTGCCAGGCTACTTGATAATAAGCGCCGTTACCAGTGATTTCTTTTAAATACTTGTAGGTTCCTTTAGTCTGCAAAACGGGTAATTCACTGGCTAAAATTGCTAATTCGTTGTTCATTTTATGATCTCCTTTGCTTTGCTAATCTTACCCATTGTTTAGGTTTACTTTTGATTTTAAAAAAGTAAACCTAAATGACGGGTTCACCAACTGGAACAACGTGCAGGGCGGTAGGGTAAGGTCTAATCAAAATCAAAACTTAATTTATGGCCGTCAAGTTTTAGCTTGGCGTCAAACGACTTTCCTTTTTTGCTCTTGAATCCCTTTAGTTTGCTGGTTTCACCCTTGGTGACTAAGGCTTTGATTGCAGTTTTACCGAGGGTTTTGCTGCTCCATTTCTTGGGTAAGGTAAAGTCTTCGCCTTGCTTAGGCTTCACAATGTAAAACTTCTGTTTATTTAAAACGATCGCTTGCGATGTTTCTAAGAAGACTTCGGCGGCTTTTTGCGCTTGCTGTTGGTGATTGATTTGTTGCTTAATGGCTGAACTGCCAGTCAATTGCGCGGGGACCTCAGCAATCAATTTTGCCACGAACTTTTTGATTTGGTTCAAAAAGTTATCCGGGGTGCGTTCTTCGGTACTGATTTGTTGTAACGCTTGCTCCCATTTTGCTGTCATCTCTGGGCTAGTTAACAAGGGTTCGAGTTCGACCGCTTTACATAAAGTAATTCCCGCTTCACTGACGTGGAGCTTGTTCTTTTCAGTAACCAAATAGCCGCGTTTTTTTAACACTTCCAGCACATTGGCCCGGGTCGCACTTGTCCCAATGCCTTGCACATCTTTGAGAATCGCCTGGGCTTCTTCATCATCAAGCGTTTTGCCAGCGGTCTTCATGGCCGTAATTAATGTCCCTTCGGTAAAGGGTACCGGCGGGGTCGTTTCTTTTTGCGGTGTTTGCAGATTCGCTTGAACTTGGTCGCCTTGGTGAACGATCGGTAGGGTGGCTGCCTCTTGCTGGTCAGCTTTGTGATCATCAAATAAAGCTTGCCAACCTTGCTTAGTTGGGACCTTACCGGTTGCTTTAAAATTGGCGTCACCAACTTGGGTGATAATGGTGGTTTCCTCGTACTCGTACGGATCAGCAAACATCGCTAACGTTGTTCTTAAAACTAAGTCATAGACTTGATGCTGTATTTTAGGTAAGGTAGCTAATTGATCTTTAGTCGGGACGACTTTAGTCATAATAATGGCATAGTGTTCTTCAACTTTTTTCCCATCAACATAGCGTTTGTTCGGAGTGGTATTGGTTAAAGCGACTGGCTTAGAGACCAAACCCAGATACTTCGTCAGATTAGCCACTAAATAATCAAATTCTTCATCAGTGATATAAGCACAATCCGTTCGGGGATAACTCAGCAACTTGGCTTCATATAAACTTTGAATGGCCGCTAAGGTTTGGCTGGCACTGGCGTGATAACGTTTATTCATGGCACTTTGCAGACTGGATAGTGAGAATAGTTGTGGACTAGCTCGTTTTTTGCCTTGTTTTTGGACGTCCTTGATTAAACCGGCCTGTGAGCCTTTCTGAACGTGCTTAGCTTGCATGAATGTTATTAGTCTTGCTTCATCTTTAAATCGCTGATAGGGGTCTAATTTTGCGACGAATTTTTGCTGATTAGCTAAAATTTCCGCATTTAGTTCAAAATAGGGTTCCGGCTTAAAGTTCTTGATTGCCTGGTCTCTTTGATAAACCATATACAAAGTTGGCGTCTGCACGCGACCAATTGAGTACACCCCGCGCACCCCATTTTGTCTCAACAATAAAGTATACAAAGGACTACCATTCATACCGATCAACCAATCACTAATTTGACGGGTTTGGGCTTCTTTATACGCTAAGTAGTCTTTGTGCCAATCGCCAAGATTTTTAAAGCCGGTAATAATGGCGTCTTTTTCCAAACTATTCAACCATAGCCGTTTAATGGTCTTCTTTTTAACATCAATCTGGGCTTGGTTCATGATCGACCAGGCGATATTAGAACCCTCTCGGCCACTATCAGTGGCGACAATAATGGTATCGGCTTTTGCTAACAGGTCTTTGACGATCCCGTATTGGTCCTTTTTACTAGCTGACACTTCAAACTTGTATTTATCGGGGAAAATCGGTAAATTAGATAAGGCCCATTGCTGGTATTTCTGATCATATTTATCCGGTGTGGCTAGTTCAACTAAGTGTCCGAGACCGTACGTCACAAATGTATTTTCGGGCAAAACAGGGTCACTAACCGTATAGTAACCCTGTTTTTTTGTGCTCTTTTGAAAGGCTTGGACGTATGAACGGGCTTGACTGGGTTTTTCAGCTAAGATAACAGTGGTCATGTTCATTCACTCCTTATGATTAAGCTTCTGTTCTAATTCTGTTTTACCTTGTTCAGCTGCTTTCAACCAAGTTTCACGTCGCAATTCTTGTTGTTGCTCTATCGATTGTTGCTTCAAATAATGTTGATACCGGTTGATGGCTTTGAGATCTGCATAGGCTGACCAACGGAATAATAAGCCACCCAGCAGTAAAACTAAGGCCATTAGTGCAGTTCCTAAAAAATCGGTATGGTTCGCCGTGAAAAGCTCTTGGTATAAATCCATTAACATGAGGTAAATTCCCATCAAATAGAAGATCATACTAACTAAGGTATCAAAATAGTAAGACAGCTTAGTCCGCCGGGAAGGTGTTGTAAAAGGGTCGGTTCGCATATCCTTTTTGGCTTTTTCCAATAACCAGTGTGCGATTTTCTTCATAACTATTTTTCCTCCTAGTGGTTACGGAAATAATTTTGAAACATTCTCATGGCACCCATACCAGCACTTTTAGTCACACCGGTTGAAGCCCAAAAGTCTTTAACGGCGTCAGGTGTTTTGACCACCAGAAAACCGAATCCGATTGAAGCAATAAAAGCAATAAACCCGTATTTAGCCATATTAGTGAAACACCATACTGATAGTGACATACAAAGCACCTGGCTAATAATAGAAGCATTGTAATAAATGTACTTCTTCCACCACGTGCCACTATAATCAAAGCTTTCAGTCGCCATGCTCATTGCAGCTAAAGGAATTGTCAGGTTATACCAAGCCATATCAGCCACAAACACACACATCTTGATAAAGAACACGACGGTTACGACAGTGAAGATTAGCAGAAACAAAATCTGTAAGGGTAGCGAAATGCCAACATCTTTTAGCCCAGGAACTTTATTCATGCCGGTAATTGATTTAGCAGTGAATTTCTGATCAGAACTAAACATATACTTTAGCAGGGGCAAGGTAATTGAACCTTGAATAAAGCCTTGTAAGAACACGAAAACCGGAATCACGGCCGCTGATTTAATCCCGTCCATGATGATATTAGCCCAAGTCACATCGGTACTTTCGTCCGCCTCTTTTATAATTGTCATCACAATACGCCCAAGAACAACCACAACGACTAACGATGTCGCAAAGGACAGGAAGATGGCATACCACGTTTTAACAATTGGCAAGCTTTGATTGGCTTGGTCAATAATGGCCTTGCAGATGTTGAATAAACCGTCCAACAAACCAGATAATGCCCATTCAAAAAACTTAGCAATCGCTCCCTGAACCAGTCCTGAAATATCACCTAAAACAAACATATCTATCACTTCCTTTTTTGCAATTCAAAGCTTCCTAATCCGTCATCTGCTTTGGCAGTTTTATTTATTGCTTTAGCTTTATAACCATCGCTAATTTGAGTTAATTCAAATTTTTGATTCTTCTCATCATCAGTATTTACTTTTAAATATTCTTTACCAGAAGTATTACTGACTGAATAATTAGCATTTACATTCATCAAGGGGGTTTCAATAATCATTGTTTTTTTATTAAATTGGGTTTTATAGCTTTGTCCTTTTTGGTTGAGATACCATTTATTACTTTGCAAATCCTGTGCTGTAGACTTCCCGCAGGCGTTTAGACCGACAGCAATCAGTAACACTGTCATCACAGCAATTATATATTTCCGATATTTTTTCATTAATATGTCCTCCATTAGCCAAATAAGTTGTTATCGTCGTCCTCTTCTGGCTCCTCTGTTTGACTATCTTTATTTGAAACCCTCTCTAAGTCGCTGTCTAGGTTGTCCTGCTGTTGCTCCTCCTCTGTTTGAGACATCTTGTTTGCGGCTCTTTTTTGAGCAGTCTCCTTTAATTTTGCTTTCCATTTCTCTACTCTTTGATGAAAGTTGGTTTCCTGGCTGGCTTCTGGTTGGCCTTGATACTCATTCTGTGACAAGTTAACCAAATGATCAGCCCCTGGAAATAGTTTAAATTGGAACGCTTTTGTAGCTTTGACTGGTCGCGCATTGCTAAAGATTAATAAGCTCTGATCTTCGGGCATACGCATGATTTCATCAGGTGTCATCAGCGAACGGCTCGTATAGCTGTAACTATCGCTCTTGCTGTGGCTTTCTTCCTTGCTATGACTGGTACTCTCACTACCCGTTTCCACTTTCACGGTTGATTTTCCTAACAGATCACTAAAGTATTTAGCGGTCACATCATTAGCGGCATTCAAGCAAATTTTAACGGCATGATTACCTAAGATACTCTCGGCTTTATCCTTGCCATACAAGGCTTGTAGCTGGGTTAAGGTTTGACAAATGGTGGTGACACCAATGCCGTACCCTCGACATGTTGCTAAAAATTCTTCATACTTTGGAAATTTACCTAAATTGACAAATTCATCAAGGATAAAGTCGACTTGATGGGGCAATCTAGCGTGATGATCGGCGGCTAATTTGTATAATTCATCAAACAATTGTGAGAAAAATAGATTGATGAAGCTTTCATAGGTATTATCCATCACCGGAATAATCACATATAGCACAACTTTGGCTTTGCCAATCTCTTTTAAATCAAAATCCGAAAAACTGGTAAAATCGGCCACTTCTTTGTCGACAAACTTCGAAATGGTCGCCAGCAAACTTTCAATAATGCTGGCTTTCATTTCCCCTTTGGCTTTTTTGAAACCTAACTCATAAGCGCGTCTCGCTGGATCAGTCATGGTTAAATCAAGAAACAAGGCGTCTAGCGGACTATCTGCGCCCTTTTCCTCAGCTTCAACGTCGTTTTCTTGTAAAACTTGGGTCACGCCCGCCAAATTTCGTTGTTCTGGTGACCGGTGGTTCATGACAAACAGGATTAGTGCCTTCAAAAGTTGACGTTGGGTACTGAACCACACATCTTTTTTACCTTCGGCATTTTCACTCTGAACGATCTTGGTGGCGACAGTTTCAGCTTGAATATCTCGTTGAATATAATCAAAGGGATTGTAGCGATCACTATGCGCCATGTTGGCAAAGTTGACGACATGTACTTGATAACCCTGGGCTAGTTTGATACCGGCCGTCTTTTCGTATAATTCACCTTTCGGATCGGTCACGACAATGCTGTTCTCCGTTTCGTTAAACAGGTTGGTAATGACGACTGATTGGGTCTTATATGATCCAGGTCCCCCAACCACAAAGATATTCCGATTGGGTTTGGTGCTGTTATTCTGGTAAACAATCTGTTTATCCACGATCCCCAAAATTGTCCCATTCATGTTAATCTGCCCCCTTCGCTGACTTTTCTCGATCCAATAATGATTTGAGAATTTCGGCCTTGGTACTCTTGTTAAATGCTGTGGTGAGGTCTTTGGCATTGATACTAAAGTAATGGTCACTTAATTCTTTTAGATCACCCCAGGTCGCACTCCCGTGGGTTTCAGTGTCCGCAGTTTCCCACGCTTTGTGCTTGCTATTGCGTTTCAAAGCAAAATAAATGGTGTACAGGATCACAGCGATACTGACGATAATTAATACCGGGTTCTTTTGACCCAAATACAAGTTGTAATAGTGCCAGGGGTGCAAGGCTAATTGTTTTAATACGGTTGGCATATGATCCGCAAAAGTTAGCTTATAGTGCGACAAGGCCATGACTGCTCCGGCTAAAATCTCCGCTAAATACAAGCCAATGATTAGCGTTAGTAGATACGGCCAACTAGCTTTAATCACAGCTATGCTTCTATCTTTCATTTCTAATCACCTACGATTCGTTTAATTTGCGACTGCTTGGTACCAACATACCGTTGATTGCCACTAATCAAGGTTGGCACCGCCGTTAGCTGATATTTTTGAATGTAATGCCGATTCTGCGGTTGATTCATATTAATCAAAATGATGTTGTGACTGATGACGTTATGCCAATAAATCTGGTGGAAAATAGCTTGGCAATCCGGGCAATCATCACGGTAAAAGAACAGAACTTTATCAGAATGCTTAGCCAGCGTCGCAACTGTTTTCTCTTTCTCAACATGGTTCACATAGCTATGACCTGCAAAGCCTAATACTGCAAGTATCACCACGATCACCGCTAGGGCTTTGCTTACTTTTTTAATCAAGGTCACTCGCTTTAAAACTGTTCCCAAGATTCTGTACATCAGTGATTCGATCCGTGGTGGTATCGAAAGTCACTTGATAAAGTACCGTCGCCTTTTGCCAGTCGTTGTCGCCACTCTTACTTTCGTAACTGACAACGGCCAAGCCTTTCATATTTTGCCCCTGCTTACTTTGCGTATACAGGTTCAGTTGATTTAACTTAGCTGAAACACTATTGCTATCACCATACGTGTCCTTATTTGAAAAGTATTGCTGATATAGCTTGTCGGAAATCAAGTCTTTCACGCCATCTTTACGCTGTCCGTAGGTCTTGGGCTTAAAGTTGTTCATGACCTTAAAGAACTTGGTGACTACCGTATTAAAGCTAAGTTCAGCCTGACTTTTGTCTTTATTATTTTGGTAGGTCTTATAACTGTCAATTTGGGTGCTCAATAACTGCTTTTGTTGGTTGGCTTTAGTCAATTGCTGGTTAACTTGGCGCTTCTGTTTTTGTAAACGACTGATCTGCTGTTGTGCCTGTTTAACTTGGCTATGTTGATAGGCATTCGCCCCTAATGACATGATTAAGATCAAACTACCAATCGCAATACTTAAAACCATGCTGCGTTTCATTTACTCGTCCTCCTTACTTCTTGATTGGCCGGGCTAACGTTACATCGCTACCGTTCAATAAGCTATAAAAGGCGGTGCCAAAGGTGCTTTCGTTAACCTTGTCGCCGACACCACCTTGCTCAATGATCTTGGTGGCTTTACCTTGCCATTTGCCTAGCAGAATGGCGGTATGCCCGTTGTTGCCGGCCCCGGCGCCTTGATTAACAATCACAATATCGCCGGCTTTCGCGTCATTTTCACTGATTTGTTTCAAATATTGATGGCTACCTTTGGCGTCACTAGCCATCGTGCCGGTAAACCAGCCCATGTTGGCCGGTACCTTGTAACCAGCTTTATTAAGCGCTAACCAGACAAAGCCCGAACAATCAGTTCCACCAGTTTTGCTGGGATTCTTTAAATCACTGCCTAAATCGGGGCTGGGGTGGGTTTGAACATAGTAGAAATCGCCTTTCATACTTTCTGCGTTTTTAACGATACTACCGCCGGAATAGCTCGGGTCACTATCACAACCTAGATCGGTCAGATCGCCGGAACTCGCATTGTCTAACGTATTACCGGCCACGGGATCACTCGCCCCAAACACGGAATACCAGTGATCGGCATAACCGTATCTTTGGCTTAAATACCATTGTTCCGGGTTCTTACTCATACCCTCATAATCCATTAACCAGGATTTGGTCGCTTTATGCACGTCCGTATATTTAAAGATCTGCTTGTTTGACGCATAGTAACTACTGTTCAATTCTTGGTCGAGATAATCCAACTGTACCCCGAGATTGGTCGCTGGTTTATTTTCTTTATGGGCTAAATCTTCCAGTTTATCTTTTCGACCACCTAACCACTGGGCTAAGCCCGTGGCCCCGGAACTGGAATTAACGGACTTAGGATCAAGGCGACTTTCTAGTTGTAAGACCCCCAAGATACCGGCGGCCGCTTGTGGGGTGGCACCATACTTTTGTTTCCAGTGGGCATAGATGTTTTTGGCATTTTCTGTCATGCTCTTACTATCTAATTGCGTTTCTGTAGTGGTTGAGTTATCACAACTGTTTTCTTGCAATTGACCTGTTACTGCCGCAATTAACAAGATGATTAGCAGAATGGCGCCGCCCACAATATAAGCAATCAACTTCCACTTCTTTTTCTTATATTCGAAAGACAGTACTTGCATTTAATCACCCACTTTGTGCTTGGCCTGATCGACTTGTTTTTGCGCTGCTGATTGGTCACTCTGCGCATTCTTTAAGTCCGACTTAGCCGAATCCACCTTCTTATCTTTATCCTTATCTTTACTGCCATCAATCTTGTTGGCGTCATCTAACTTCTTTTGGGCGTCGCTAACTTCGTTCTTAGCGGCATTGAGACTTAACAGGGCTTTTAAATACTTAGCTTTAGGACTATTCACACCGGCTAATTTGGTTTGGACGGTCTGGGCGTCTTGCGTATCGTTATGGGCTAGGAAGGCTTGTCCCATTCTCAATAAAACATCAGCGTTCGTCGTAAAGGATAATTGGTTATTAAGCGTATTGGTATCATAATTAACAATCGCTTTTTCGAGTTTCAATTGATCTTTTTGCTTGCTTGTCGCCTTAGTTGGCAATTCCCACTTGGCAACCTGCCCGCTATCCTTGTTGGCATAAGCCGTGTTGACAACCTTATTCAACTGGCTTGGGTCAACGTTTAAGGCTTGCTGGTACTGACCATGCTTTAAAAAGACATTGACTTGCTTAGTTGCAGGATAGCCGGCTCGTTGCATATCTTTTTGTGCTTCTGACCACTTATGATCATTTAAAGCGGTCTGAATTTGACCGCTATATTTTAATCGCGTGACTTGGGCTTGGTTCTGGTTAGCTAAGCTTTGATACTTTCTTTCGTCACTTTTATGGACTAAGCCGACGGCCAAAACGGCCACAATCGCCACTCCGGCCACACTCAACCATAAACGTTGTTTGGTTTTCTGCTGGGCCGTTTCAACTGCCTGCCATTCGTGATAGCTCACAAAGTCCTCAATGCCGTTAACCACTTCCGTTAACTCATTTAACGACGTAGCTTTAGCTACTTGTTGTAAATAGTCGTCCGGGTGTTTGGCTAGGGCTTCTTTAGGATTGCTTAGTAGCCGTTCATAGGGCGTCCCCGTCAAACAAAATAGAATCAGCGCTTTGTATTTGGCTAAATTGCTATGTTTATCATCATAAGGCATGAGTTCATTGGCCCGGTAGGCGTACCAAACATGTTGCATGGGGTAATACCACAGGTTAGCTGGGTTCAACGCAACGTGATACTGGCTATCGTTAACCACCTTTTGCGCCATAATTTTCTTGGCAATCGCTGACCGGATCGCCTTATTTTCCTGCGGTAATTCCTTTAATGATCTGACCTTATCCGGCAAGGTATAAGTTAAAACGACCTTCTGGCCTTGCTCAACCACGTTGACTAACTGCAAGAACTTGGCATCAGCTTCCTTTAATTCGTTTAGCTCACTCAACTGGTCATATCGAAACTGATTGTGATTGAGTTCGAGAATTAACTGGTTTCCCTGTCGCTTGAAGGTGCCAACCTCGATATTCAATAACTGGTTTGGTTTACTCATTTAAAGTCCCTCCTTCCTCCTCGGTGGTAGTTAAAGCGTCAATTTCACTGGGAGTTAAGATCACGCGCTTTTGATAATCCGGTTGTTCGGCTGTCTCACGATTGTATTTTTCTTGGTAAGCTTCTGGGTCGATTAGTCGTAATTCTTCTTCGGTCAATTCAACTTTCATAAAGGCGCGTTGGCTACCATAGATCATCAGGGCTTCGCCTTGTCTACGACGTTCTAGTAGCTTCTTTTCTTTATCCGAGAACGTCATTCTTAACTTGGTAATCACATCATCAACGCCTTTACCGTCAAGACCAAAGAATACTTTGGTATAGGAGTTCCCAATAATTGCTTCCCCAATGTTCTGCCCGGTATCTGTCGTGCCTTCGATCACATCTTGAATTTGCTGTGTTCCGGCGATCGCTCCGGCATTGTACTTTCTAAACCGCTTGTATGCTTGGTGGAAAAAGGTGGCGGCCGCTTTGTGCAAGGTCAAAAAGTGAAATTCATCAACAAACAATTTCTTGCGGCTATGCCGATCTTTGGTGATTTCGTCCCACAAATACTGGAAGGTATTCAAGTAGGCCGCTGATTGGACTTCCTGTTCACTTTGTAGGGGCTTTAAATCAAAGGAAATGATTTTCCCTTTTAAGTTAACGTTGGTGTGGCCGTCAAATAGGCTGTTAGAACCATGGGTATAACTACCTAAGATGTAGTAGAAGTCTTTAACCCGATTGAATTTGTCGGCGTCCTTATCTGCCAGTTTCTCCAACTCGTCATAAACATTGGATAAGGTCGGCCACTGATCGTCTTTAATTTCTTTTAAGCGGCTATATTTTAAAATGCCACTGTTGACGTAAGCTTGTTTAACGACATCATCAAGGATTGCCAGTTCAACTTGGGTAATCCCGGTTTTAAGGACTTCAAAGAAACCTTTCAGACGTTGAATTTTATCTTTTACCAATTCATCAAGATTTGTCACGGCTTCATCAGCACTCAAAATTTCCTCGGAAAAGATTTGCATTGGATTAATTTTGTACTTAGCATTAGAAGTTAGGTGCAGGACTGCCCCACCTAGGGCTTCGACAATTTTGGTATATTCATTTTCTGGATCAATGATATAAATTTGATAGTCTTGAATGGCATATCTTAAAATCTTCTGGATCATGTAGGTTGTTTTACCCACACCGGAAGTACCAATAACAACCATATTCTGGTTCAAGGTCTTGTTACGATCCAACATATCAACTGCAATTAAACTATTTGTGTCCTTGTTGACACCCTCAATATCACTTCTTGGTTTCAGGTCTAGAATTTCTGCGTCGTCAAATGGAAACATTGAGCTAGCAACCTCGGTATTGCTTTCCTTATACGTATAATCACTCATTAAGTTTTCATTAATCGGCATTGTTGACCAAAAAGCTTGGAAAGTTGCTTTAACGGGCACTAAGGGCTTCATTTGTATTTTAATCAACGTATTCTTGACGTTCTCGGTTAAGTCATCTAATTCTGCTAAACTGTTAGCCCGCAGATAAACCAACATATGTTGATAGACAAATGTGGTAGAATTATCAAGGTATTTATCTAGTTGCATGTTGGCTGAATCAATATAATTTTGCAGAATCTTCTTTTTATACGGGTCGAACGTATTCAGCTTCTGCGCTTCCTTATTTTGAATCGTCTTCTTGTAATAGGTAATCATTGAATTGTTACTGGCGCTCTCGATATACTGCACAATATCGATAACGCCTTTTTTGCGCTTCAATTCTGATAACCAATTGCCATACACCCGCTTAGGATAGTCAGCGATTGCTAACACCCGAATAAAATTCTCACCCGACTGGACGTAGGTAGGGTACTGTTCCCAGCTAAACGGGAATAGTGAATGCAAGCTATCGCGATCAATCAGCTTGGTAAAGTCTTCAACCTCCGGTTTTTGTTTATTAACCGCTGGTTCACTATTTTGCTGACTTTCTTTCTTGGTTGGCATGAACAAATCAATGACTTTATCACCAAAATTCATTTTGTTTCCCCCTATCCATTAAAATTGATCAAGTTCTTTAAAATCTCTTGGACTTCTTGACTAGTCAACACTTTGGCCGTTACATCAAAGTCCGTTAACGCATTTTCAATATCCCGCTTAACCTGTTCGATCTTTTCGTCTAAATGAGTGACCGCTAGGTTTAAGCTCTTAACACTTTTGTCTTTAATTGGCACCTTAACGATTAGCAGATGTTGCTTAGTTGTCATGTTTTTGGATTCTTGGACTTTAGTAAAGTGATCCAAATAACTGGCTATGAGCTGGATTTTGAACTGTTGCTCGGGGTTATCTTTTTGTAAAGCGAGATACCGCCGTTTGAGACCATTGAGATAAGCTGTCATATTGACGGGAATTGTCGGCTCTAAGAACTGTAAGGTGTCATCAACCCCTTCACCTAAGGTACTCATGAGAAAGGCGCCATAGTCCTCAAAGACGTCTTGCTGTTCGGTTTCATTAAGTAGATCAAGGTTGATCCCACTAACTTCCAAAATGCCAGCGAGATTACCCGTTTTGGTAACTTCGTAATTACCATACATACCCACCACCAAGCTCATGTCATCAATGGTTTCTTTGCCACCATTGATTTTGGGCGGTTGGTAATCCCAATCTAGCCTGGCTGATTTATTGGCGATTTTGTTCTTCTTCAAACGCATTTAGTTCACCTCGCTTCTTCGGTTTTAAATAAAACAGTTTCTGACCATTGGCATAGCGGCGTTTCAGCTTAAAGTTATCCCGCACTTTAATATTCTTCCGCGCCGCAACTGGCCTAATTGTTAAAATAGCCATGACAATCGTCATGGCTAAGACAACAATCACTATTTTTATCAGGACTAAGATCAGACCATAGGGTGGGATTGCAATAAAAATTAAGCCCACTAGTCCTGCCAGCGCCGCATAGCCAAAATCCTTCAAGGTGTAGTCTTTCCAGATCCCGTAATCTTTATCCACGTTTTCTGGGAAGATAAATTCTTTGCCTTTCTTCATTTGGCAGGCTCCTTTTTAAATTAGGTAAATAGACTGTAAACCCAAGGTAAGATCCAGATAATGGCCGCCGCCAAGGCCACTAAGCCAGCTACTCGACCAACCGCGTGGTAAACTTCGGACTTTTCCCGGGGATCGTCTGCGTCAGGCATTCTTTTGATAATAATAAATAGCGCCACACAAATCCCAACTAAAACGACCAATCCGGTTAAAATACCTTGAATCGTCTTACCAGCTTGGGTGAGCTTGCTTTTAACTTCGCCACCGCCCGCCGCCAAAACAACCTGGGCGTTCATTAAGCCCAAATAAATCGCAGTAGCTCCAGTAGTTGCTAGCGCTTTCATTTTTCTGTATTTTGACATGTTATTCCTCCTTCCTATCGTCTTCTGATGTTCGTAATTGAATTTGTTCTGCCTGCGTTTCTTCTGGCTCACGCTGATAGAACTTGTTCAATTGTTCCTCGGCAATTTGCTGGCTTGGTAATGGGTCGGTGGCTAATCTGACGTGGCCATTTTCACTCGTGGCTAAGTAATACTCTTTTTCTGACTGGCCTAACTCTTGGGTCTCTAGGACATGCAAGTTATGTTCATAACGGCCTAAGGCGTTATCAACTTCTAAGCCATAGAAGCCTAAGAAACCTTCCAGGAAACTCTCACCAAAAAAGGTCATTTCATTTCTGATCTGCTTATATTGATGGGTCGGTTTGTCACTCACCAATTTTTCGGCCTTTTTGGCGTTCTTGCTGTCTTGATGACGATTAAACCAACTACTGATTTTTAATGGGTCGGTCTTAATCTGACGCTTAACGGTATTTTTGATTAATGCTTTCCGTACCTCGTCAATTGGTTTACCTTCCTGTTTCAATCGGTCTTGTAACTTGTCTTGATCCGCCAATTCTTGTTCGTCTTTAACCACGATAGCTTTCTGGCCATTATGAATTAGCTTGCCATTAATGCCCTGCCAGCTTTCTACTTTCATTGGATCACCTCCTTTAAATCAATCGGGATAATTGTTCTCTGGACGTTCCCCTATCCCGCCCTGTAAAATGGATTATTAGGAGGGTGACACCTAGAAGGCGTATTTCTAGGTGCTGATCCCCGTTAGCAACTCTACTGCTGACGAGGACGCCCTCTTTTTTTATATGCTTCTTAATCCACTCTATCCCTTCATCAGATATTAACTTGCTTTTCCCAGAACCAAGCATTAATTCTTCCGGAAACTCTTCTCTATGTCTGCTCAACCAAGCACTAACATAGTTGCGCCCATGTCCTAATTCACGACTTGCTTGTGCTAAACTATGCCATTTTTGTTTGTTTGCCACATGCGGATTCTCCTTTCTTTATTTTAGCTTTAGTTTAGCACATAAATAGGTGCATTGATACCATTTAATTATTACATTTATCTTACAAGTGCATACCCCCATCTTCATGCCGGTTTCGAGTTTGGTGTTGCCGTTGCTTTTTCGTCATTTCCCACTCAGTCTCCTTTAAACCTTGCGCCTGTCTTTGTCGTTGGTAATCTTCATCACGAGCATATAGAACAGTCATGATCGCGTCACTAAAGGCCGTCTTTAAGTAATAGTCTGGACTAACTGGCTTGTAATTTAGCGGTTGATAATGTCCGATATTTTCTTTTCTGTACTGGTCGTCCTTGGCTTGTTGCCCTTTTAACTGCTTTTGGATTTTCTCGATCTGACTGTTCTTAATCGTCGGATCGGCTTTGCATTCGCCAAAAAAGAGTTGTTTAGTGCCATCATGCTTTAAAACCCGTTGTAAGTGATGATTTTCTAACTGATCTAAGCTAAGCTGTCCCGATAAATAAGCTAGTCCTTGTTTATGTTCTTGGGGACTGAACACCTGTGGTGGATTTGCTTGCCACTGTTCAATTGTTTCAGCCTGACATGGCTTTAAAACAGGATCATAGTACATCACGGCTGTATAGGCTTGTTCCTGTTTAGTCATTGGTAATTCATCTAAATCGCCTTTGGGAAAGGCCCTTTTCAATACTTCATGGTATTGCGTTTGAATAACTTGCTTAACAGCCATGATTGTTCGCAAATCTTTGACTGCGCGAGTAATCTTTTGCTGCTCGGTTGGTGAATACTTTTCTAGTAGACCTTGATCAACGTGTTCTAGACTTTCTAAGCTATCATCATGAATCATCAGCGTATATTTAAGCTCGATTTTGACTTCCTTTTCTTGTTGCATTAATAACTTAAAACCAACGTATGGCCGCTTAGTAAAGGTCAATAATTGTTGGGTCAACAAATCATCACGAATGTTCATTAAACGTTCGTTTAATTCACTACCCTTGAAAACTGTTTGTTCGCTATCGGTTTCCTTAATTAATTCTCGTCTTTCAGCTTGCGTGGTCTGTTCAAAATTAAGCTCTGGATAAAGTTTTTTAGTCGTGCGATCAACCACTTTATTTAAGAGTTCATCTGCTTTTTTGAGTGAGCTTTCTTGTTGGTTAATTGTCAATAATTGTTTAGTCACATCTTCACCAACCGCATGTTTAATTAAGGTGCTGTTTTTCCAATTAAATAGCATGCGCCGCTTATCATCTAAGTGCTCCAAACTGATATAAGTTTTCAGTTCATGGCTTAACTCTTTAACTACCCGTTTTTCATTAAACGAGAAGTGTTTACTTAGGCTATCTAAATGACCTCTATTGATTACTTTTTCTTGGTTATTTTTATAACTGGCTTTGGCCTTGCGATAGTCCTTAACTTGTTGGTTAAATTCTTTTCTTTCATGCCGCTTACTATTGATTCCCTCATGTTGCATTGGGGTATCATCTATTCCCTCCTCGATAAATGATCTTTCGCTGATCCGATCGGGAATATTTTTTTGCTCTAAAACTTGATTTACACTAACCGCCCAATTGTGCCGCCATTCAGTTATTTTTTCTTTTTTATCCCAATCAACCAACCAAATTTTTCGGTTTCTCACATTCCCTGCAGGGGTCTTAGTTTTATTACCATGACTATCTAAAATGTATTCGGTTTTTGTTTTCTGTCCCCAAGTACCATCGGGGTTAAATGGGCGATTGGTTAACATCACATGAGCGTGCGGATTATCTGGGTGGTCGCGATGAATTGCTACGTCAGCTACCATACCTTGATCGACAAAATTTTCTTGCACATATTTTGTCAGTAATTCTTTCTGTTCGGATTCACTTAATTCTACCGGTAAAGCCACGTTAAATTCTTTTGCATACCGTGAGTTTGATTTACGATCTTTCTTTTCAACTTCATTCCACAACTGCTCTCGATCACTCGCCCATTCTGGCGCATTTTCGGGAGTTAAAATAAAGCTTTCTGGCATAACCGAGCGGGCATAAAAATAGTGTCGGCCTTCTTGATTATCAAATAATTTTTCACCACTTCGATAAGCGGCACTGGCAATCGCACTTCGTCCTTTACCAGCACTAATATTACTAAAACTCATGTGAAAGATTGCCATGTCAGTCACCTTCTTTCTTTGATTCTATGGGCTTGACTTTGTTGTCGCCATCGGCGACTTCTAATACAGGTTTTAATGGGTTTAGCACAACGTCATCAAAGATGACGTGTAAGTGCGCATTGACCTCGTTTCACTCAGTCTTCTGATTCTCTTAACTTTAACTTAGTGTATGCCTTCCGCTTCGCTATTTCAAATTGTATACTTTGACTTAACGTTTCCCTCATGATATAGTTTCGATGATTATTTCTAATATGATTGGAGGGATCGTTATGTCTCAAAGTAACTTAGAAAAACAAGAAGCTAAATTAAAAGCCCTTAATCAAAAAATTAAGGACGAAAAAAATAAGATTGAACAACGGCTAGGTAAACAAATCATCAGTCAAGCCAATTTAGATTATGCTAATTTGTCTAACGATCAGATTAAGCTTTTAGCCAAGCAATTTTCTGAATTTTTAAAGGTAAATCCCGTAGATCATTAGCCATACGAGATGGGGAAATTCCATGTCTAATCAATATGAAAAACTAGTCGAGCAGCAAGCGCGTTTAAAACAAAAAATTGAGCGGGAAGATTTTAAATTACGGCAATCTAAATACTATGAAAATCGACAAGCCCGCAAAGCCCGTTCTCGCCGATTAATTCAAAAAGGGGCTTTATTAGAAAAGTACTTTCAAGCTAATAACCTCTCGGTCGAACAAACCGAAGAACTTTTAAAAACATTTGCTGACTATGTTAACGCCAATAAACCGGATAAATTAAAAAACGATCAACCTAATAACTAGGCCGATCGTTTTTATTTTCAGGATTGTTTTTTGGCTTAACTTCTGGATTGTGTTTAGCAAAGTCTTTTAACTGTTTTTGAATTCTTTGTGTAAGCTCTGCTTTACTTTCTTTGTGCTTCCTTTTACTTGATCGCTGTTGAATTATCTTTTGACCCTTACCTCTTCTTTTTGATTTTAGGTCAAGCGTAAAATCTGAAATTTTATTTTGATCTAGCTTACTTAAATGACCGATTTCTTTAAAGTTTAAACCGGCTTTGGGAAAGCGATAAATATTACCAAGATCGACCCAGGAAGGTTTCTTCAACCCAGCGGATTGCCAATCTTGAATCGGATAATATTGTTGCTTGATATAAGCCGACTTCTTTTCATACTGACTAGTAATTTTAAAAGCCTCGACCGTCTGTTATGATACCCGACGAATTAAAACTGGTCGAGACTTGCCATCGTTAGTTTCTACAAAACTAACGTATAGGCTGACTAAGTCATTAGTCCTCATCTGGATCGTTGAGCCAATCAGCGACCTCTTTAGCGTCTTTGAACTCGGTGACTGGTGTCCCTTCGGTCGCCTTTAAAAAGCGTAAATTAGCTCTTTCTTCTTCGCTTAAAGACACATTAAAAGGTAAAGCACCATTAGCAACAATCCGCTTGTAAAACATGTTAATGGCCGTGGTTGGATTTAAGCCCAATTCGCTTAAAACTGCTTCGGTATCATCGGCCAAATCTTTATCAATCTTGACTTGGACCCGTTTCTTTTCCTTAACTGCCATGATTGTCTCATCTCCTTCATTTTACTACTACCATTATACTACCTCTTGAGTACCTTATCAATAGATAAAGCCCTAGCCTCAAATCACTTGAGCTTGGCGTTGATCTGAAGGCTAAACTTTTGAGCTGGTTAGCCTGGTTAGCTCTGGCACTCCTTTAAAAGCCCCTATTCTTCTGTTTAAGCCATTTAAATCTAGCTTAAGCATAAATAGGTTAGCAAGTCTTAAAACTGCTTAGAAAGGATTTTGTAGCCTTTTAGGACTAGTAGTACAACCCACTGTTATCGTTGTCGGCCGACTTTTCTTCTTCGGGGTGTTTGGCCGCATATTCTCTAGCCGCTTGTTTATTCCACCAAACGCCAAATAGGTTTTGCATGGTGCCGTATAAGTAGTTCTCAACATTCTTGATGTGCTTCTCATTGCTTCTCAGGGCGTTAAAGTACCGTCTCAAGGCTTTAGTCATTAAAGGTTTCAGTTCCTCATCATCAAGTGGGATTATGACACCAATATCTTTGTGATCTTTCTCAACTCGGTACTTAGCATTTAAGATAATGCCAATGAAGCGCCGCATTTGTTGCGGAGTGCGGCACCAGAAACTTAGTAATTGCACGGCTTCGGGTTCTAAGAAAACCGGTAAGCCACTGTCTTCATCAGTTAAGAAGTCATTAGCATGGTTCACCAAATCCTGGTTTTGTTTTTGAATTTCTGCTGGTGAAAAATGGGCTGTGGAAAAGTCCAACTTTTGAGTATCTATATTGTATCTATTAGTATCTAAGTTATTAGTATTATATAGATTGTGTCTCATTTGTGCTAGTCCGCTTGTATCAAGGGTTCCAGCCGTTTCTTGTCGAGCTTGCATTTGTGCTAGTCCGCTTGTATCAAGGGTTCCAGCCGTTTTGATTTTTTCTTGTCGAGCTTGCATTTGTGCTAGTCCGCTTGTATCAAGGGTTCCAGCCGTTTTATTAGCGAAATCCTGTTTAATATACACGTCTTTTGCTGTAACTTCCAAATCAGCAAGGTAAAGTCGATTGGGTAAATTTTTCTTTTTCTTGGGATCAAATCCTTGATTGATTTGGAATAACAGTCCTGCTTCTTCCAACTCCTTTTTTACTTTTGATATTTTTCGGTCACTCCAACCAAATAAATTTTGTAATTCATGATTGGTAAAAATAAAGTACACTCTATTTTCATCATCTATCCAATTATTTTGCAATGAGTATTCCAAACGATCACGCAAAACTACATAACCTAATTTCGCACTGTCACTTAGTTCTTTATATTTTTCGCCATATAATAATACCTGTGGTAGTTGAAAAAACTTAGTTCCATAAGCATTTTGTGATTGAATAAAATTAAATTGTGTCATAATAAAAACTCCCCTTCTTGACTGACACACGCTGTCTCAAAAGAGAGTTGCTAAAACATTTGATTTGCTTTAAAATACAAATCTGATATGCTCTAACTGAATTACAAAGCGAACATTGGTCGTGATCGGCTTTGTAGTTTCA
>NC_016607.1 GCF_000237995.1 Pediococcus claussenii ATCC BAA-344 | reverse complement strand
AGTTGCTTAGGTTAGGAATAGTCCGCCTACTCCCGAATAAACTTCTAAATTTTAAAAATTACCGCCTTCGGATCTAATTAAAAAGATCCAGTGAATTTGCGCAGAAGTCGCTCACCACACGTGTCCCCTTAGTCTTTACCCGGCAGCTTGTCCCCTACCGTTTTGAAATCACACCATTCTCGACATCTCACCATTTTGCTGGTATAATCTTCATAGTTGAAAAAGATTTTTTTCGAGTGCTGACCAATTCCCGTTGGTTGGCGCTTTTCTTATTTATAAGAGAAGTGTACCTCATTATCTCTTCAAAATAAAGAGGTTTCTTTTTTATATTTATAAATTCATACATACATGAATTTATAAATAAATGAATTCATGTATGTATGATTGAACTAATTGCCTTTGTAAAGCAGTTATTGTCAATAGCAATAGGATCCTTGACAAAAACAACAATTCAAGTTATACTTATTTTGTTATAAATTCATACATTTATGAAAGCGTGGTGCTTAGAAATTGAAAAAAATAAATTTAAAAAGGCCCCTCACAATTACTGTTGCAAATCAAAAAGGTGGCGCCGGTAAGAGCACAATCACTCGTTACTTAGCCTACAGCCTGTCTCTCCACGGCTATCATGTGCTAGTCGTAGATGAAGATCCACAATCCAATACTACAAAATCATTCGTAGTAACAAAAGAACATAACGAACCAGATTCAGTTTTTGTCTTAGACAAAACAATGATGGCCGGAATCCGAGACCATGATCTAACTGATTTAGTCGTCAACATACTCCCAAATTTAGATCTTATTCCGGCCCATTATGATTTAAAGAATCTAACAAATTATCTTAGCAAACAGTATGGTGTCGCCGAAGAAGGGGACGCCAATTACCACGAAGTTAAATCGAAAAAGCTCTTCTTTTTAAGAGAATTACTTGAACCTCTCAAAAGCCGTGGAACCTATGACTTCATTTTCATTGACACACCACCAACCTCTTCTGATTATACTGACTCCGCTGTAGGAGCGAGTGATTACGTCCTTGTCGCCTTTCAAACTCAATCAGATTCTCTGGACGGGGCCCACAACTTCATTTTCAATCCAGACGAGCTACCAGAGAAGGTAAACGAGTTCGGCGTGCCAACTGATGTACTCGGTATTCTACCGAATCAAATGCAGCGATCCGGAAGTATTGACGAAACTGTAATGCAAGATGCCGTGAACTTCTTTGGAAAAGAAAATATGTTTAAGACAATTGTTCCTTACAAGCGCCGTCTACAATCCGCACCACGAAACGGTCTACGAAATGATAGTTACTGGGACAAAGATATTTTTACTTCATTCTTAGATAATCTGACGAATGAATTCATTGAACGCGTGAACTTAATGGAGAGTGACAAATGATGACTGAATCAAGACAAAAAAAACCCGGTTTTTTCACAAAAGATAATTCTGAAAAAGATACATTAAAAAAAGGATCAGGATTACTCGATAAGTCATACAAACCTGATCCGCAGCCAAAAACCCTATATCGACCTGAACCAACTATAGAAACCAATAATAGCTCTAGGTCCACTCAAGGATTCGGTAATAAGAGTGAACGAAAATCTTTAGTTTTGCCAGCTGAACAATATTATCAGTTTATGGCACTACTTGATCAATCAGCATTTAGTTACACCTATGAGTTACTTGGAGATCAAATGCAGCCACAAATTGATAAAATGAGTCAGGTCGAACGACAGATGTTTGATATGAAGGTAGCCCAACTACGTGAGAAAGATGAAAAGAAGAAAAGAACTCGAAAAAAATTATAAATTTATACAAGTATGAATTTATAATTGTATAACTAGATTTGATACCACTAGTTACTATCTTCACTATGCTTCTTGATTACGAGCGTCATAGACTCTCTATCCCGTGTTGTAACATTCATATTTGTATACTTTCATAAATTCATATTTACATACAAGTATGAATTTTCAAAAGTCAGTCGTTAAAAATTACGTCTCTTCAATCTTCACACTTTAACATCAATAACGCTTACTCGAACAATAGCATCATTGATAGCTACCAGGCTATCAATGATGCTATTGTTCGTCATATTCAAATTGCTGTAGATCAACACCACCTTAATTACTCGAAGCTTGCAGCGTTTTGGAAAAGAGAGAACTCCATTATAAAAAGCGAAAGTGTTCTCAGAATGCGCCTATTTAACATCTAATTTAAAAATGTGCTCTTCTACTTGTTGAAAAGTATGCTGAAATTACGTGAGGCGCTGCAATTAATGCGTAGTAGATTAAAAAATCTACACTGCTATCTTTAATTATCAATATAATAAGTAACATCGCAGTAGATAAGACGACAAGTGTGGTACGTAACCACGGTACTGTTGTCACATGATTGTTTTCTTTGAAACACGGATTCCTACGCTCAAAAAGTTTTAATAGCGTACTAAAAATTATTAAAACGATGACCGCATAAATCATTATTATTAACCATGAAGGAATAATCTCAATCGGAAACAAAATAAAAGCAATGATTAGGTATTGAAAAAGCGTGTAGTTTCCATAATTAATATCGATCATCTCGTTTATCTCCCTTTCAATTTTAACTACAATTAGATATTGGCAAATGTTTAATGTTCGATATTCAGTTAAAATCAACGAATCCCGGTTAACCTTTTATTCGAGAACTTCTTCATTCAACCGATTCTTGATATTAATGACAGTCTGAACCGAGACGCCGGTTTCAGCCGCAATTGCTCGGTAGCTAATTGGGGCACCGGTTGCTTTATTTCTTAACTGCTCAACGATTCGATGATAAATAAACCGTTTCTGCGGATTAGGCGAGTCCTCGGCGTATACCGGCCGAGTTCCGCGGTATTTCCCATTAACCTTAGCAATTTCAATTCCTTGACGCTGGCGCTCACGAATTTTCTTCCGCTCCGTCTGGGCCATATAAGTGCTCCTATGTCAATAAATGGCACATCTTTTTCTAAACACTCGTTCTAATTCTGTCGGAATTAAACCAACTGATGTAATTTGAGGTTCGGATTACCAAGTCCTCAAAATTGGAAATAATTTAAAATATCCTTTTTCATGATCTTTCACCTGTCTTAGATTTTAGAAGTATCACTTGGTTTCTCAATTAACTTAAACCGTCGCTGCTGCGTGCGTTTACTAATCCCCGTTTTTCGTTCAATCATCTTGTAGGTCATGCCTTGTTTTCGCAGCTCATAAGCAAATCTGATTTGTTCATCAGAATACGTTTTCGGTCGCCCTTCCCGAAACAACGGATCATGTTGCTTGGCATACAATTTACCTTCTTGTGTGCGCGTGACAATCATATCGCGTTCAAACTGCGCAAAGGCGCTAAATATTGTAAAGACTAATTGGCCAGTCGGCGTATTGTCAATTAAGCCCATATTCAAAATGTTGACTTTGACATTTTCTTTAAACAACTCTTGGATAATGGCTAATGCCTCGCGCGTGTTCCGCGCAAACCGATCCAGCTTAGTGACAATCAAAGTATCACCTGTTTTTAGAGTGCGCAACAGTTTTTGAAACTCCGGTCGTTCAGTAGTTGTGCCGGTAAACTTTTCCTGAAAGATTTTTCCTGCTCCTGCCAATTTTAGTAACTCAATTTGATTTGCTAATTTTTGATCAGTGGTACTGACCCGCGCATAGCCATATTTCATCTTTTTATCTCCTTACTTATGTCATTAAGTAATGACACGGTTCTAACCCTTTAATTATACAGTATCAAAAAAGAGGCCACAACTGTTAAGTTATGTCACTTATCTCTATACTTTAAACTTTAGGATGTTTGACATAGAGTCCCAAAATGACCGTCTACTTTTGGGTAGGCGGTCATTTTGGTAGATGCGAAGCACAAATTTGCTACTACGCCACTTTCTTCACGAATTCTTTTGGTAACGTCAATGCCAGCAAAAAGCCAATCAGGCCCACACCAGCAAACACAGCGAAGGTAACAGCAAAACCGCCAGCATGACTTCGCAGCGTGTTTTGCATGCCCTCCAACAACACTGTGGCGAACATGACACCGGCAGAACCGAATAACTGACGAGCCGTCGTTGTGACCGCAGTGCCGTCTGCCACAAGCTCATTCGGCAAGGCATTCGCGCCAGCCGTCACTGAAGGCATCATCACAAAGGCATTGCCGGCTTCAGTCGCCATCGCCAACATAACTGCCCCAATCAGTGGTAAATGATGGGCAAAGACTGCTAACAGACCAAAGCCGCCAGTAATCAACAACATGCCAATCATGGCCACAACACGCGGTCCAAAGCGATCCAGTAGGCGCCCGCTAATTGGATTCAAAATACTCAGCAACACCGCAGCTGGCACTAAGGACAAGCCAGAAATCAACGGTGACAAACCAAGTAGCGTTTGAAAGTAAAGCGGCATCAGGATAGTGGTGACAATCAAACCGACGTATGAAATTCCGGTCAGAAACACCGCTTTAGTAAACATACCAGTGGCAAAAACTCGCATTTGCAACATTGGTGGTTGGCGATTCAATTGCCGAACAACGAAAATACCAGCTGCCAGAACGCCTAAAATCAACAAACCAACCACGCCAACAGTTAAGCCTTTTTTCGACAAAGCACCCAAGGCATAAAGTAGAATTGGAAAACTTGCGGATAAAAGGAAGGAGACCCAGTCCAGTTGCGTCGGTTGCAATGGCATGACAGACGCAATGGTCACCGTTGAAACGGCCAGCACAAGCAGCGAAACGACCAAGAAGAACAAGAATAAAGCCTGCCAAGGGAACCATGTCAGTAAAACACCGGAAATAATCGGACCGACTGCCAAGGCTGAGCCCATGACCAATCCCGCCGTGCCCATCACCCGACCACGCTCACTATGCGGCGTAATCGTCAGCAACACGGTCTGGAAACTCGGAAAAATAATCCCGACCGCAATCGCTTCAAGCAACCGGCCAATCATGAGCACGATAAAACTCGGTGCCCAGATACATAAGCCTGTCCCAATGGCAAAAATGAGTTCAATCGCTTGGAAAAGCCGTTGGAAAGGAACATTATGCAACAGCCATGGACTAACCGGAATCATCAAGGTCATCACCAACATAAAGCCGGTTGTCAGCCAAGCAACTGTATCCGCTCCTAAACCAAAAGCTTTCATAAAAGCAGGATAAGCGGTGCTTAAAGAAGACTGCGAAATTGACATCGAAAAGGTACCTGTCAGTAACGTGGCGACAAAAGCCCCGCGATGTTTGATCGTTGGAGAGTGCATATTAAAATCATCTTTTTCTATATTAGTATTGTGGGACGTTTACATTTTCATTCCCATTTTTTCATAAGACTGCATACCGCCCATCCAAATCTCAGATGGTTTGACGCCACGTTCTTTAGCCAAGGCCATCATTAACGTATCCATATCCATCAATTTATATTCTTGCTTTGGCTTGGCTGGATCGAAAGTTTCAATCTGTGCCATCATGCCGCCATCTTCGTGCTCAATGATATGACAGTGATACATATAAACCCCTGGCAGATCAAAGCGAACCAGCAGCCGAACTGTTTCCCCAGGATTCACGCCAACGGTGTCTTTGAAACCATGTTCATTTGGATACGGCGCATGCCCATTCCGAGACAAGACTAAGAATTGGGTTCCATGCACATGGAATGGATGAACCATTCCAGGCGCATCATTGCTATTGGTAACATCCCAGTACTGGGCTTTGCCAATTGGCTGCGTGGCATCAATCCGCTGCATGGCGAACTTTTTACCGTCAATCGCAACACCTTCGTCCATCCCCTGCATCACAACATGGCGAACTGGCAAAGCCGTATCAACCACAGGCGCCTTCACGTCGAACAACTTATCAGGCAAAGTTGTCTGATCCGGTTTGAACGCATGAATGCGGAACTTTAGCAATGGCACATTATCCGTATATAAGGTGACCACATCGCCTTCATGGTACTGCCCAAAATCAACCACAACTTCGGCACGCTCAGCACAAGTCAGCATTAGATGGGTGAATTTGACCGGTTCCGGTAACAATGAGCCATCTCCGCCAATTTGCGTAAATGGCAGGTCATCGGAAAAATGCAACCGCCATTCACGGCGATTAGCACCATCCAGAAAACGCAACCGGACCTTTTGCGTGGTGACATCAAAATAGGGATTGATTGTACCGTTAATCATTGCGGTTGGCCCAGCAACACCGTCAGGATCATAATCAGCCCGATAGTCCCACTGGTTGTTCTCGTGAAAACGCCGGTCTTGCAAAATGACCGGAATATCGTCAACGCCATAATTCCTTGGCAATGGCAGGCTGGCTTCATGGTCGTCTTTGACAATCACCATGGCAGCCAAACCATGCCAAACCTGCTCGGCTGTGGATGGGCACGGGTGCGCGTGCAGCCACAAAGTCGTCGCCGGTTGGTCCAATGTGAAGTCGATATGCTTACTTTCACCCGGATAAACCGGCGCATGGCATCCGCCATCAACATAAGGGCCACTGACATTAGCCCCATGCCAATGAAAAGTGGTCAACTCAGGCAGGGTGTTTTTCAGTGTCACATGTGTATGTTGACCACGGCGATACACAATCGTCTGACCTAACAGACTGGCATTATAGCCCCACGTCTTGGTTTTCACCCCTGGCAACAGTTGTGTTTCCCCAGCCTCTGTTGTCACCGTGTAATAAACGTCGGTCGCTGTCTCTTTATCTGGTTTCAACAACGGCGGCACATTTAAGTGCTTTTCAGGCGCATCACTGACCTCAAGCGGCACGTACCCACCATCGTGGAGATCAAACGCTGGTTCATCAAAGAAATAGTCCGTATAGGTTTTCATTGTGATTTCTCCCTTCAAATGCGTTATCAGCCGCACAAACCTGTACATAAGAACCACAATCGCAATGGCCAAAGTGCGGTCCACCGCACTTGTTCCCGCTTATGCTATGGTTTCTAACAGCGGCTGATAACGCTCTGAATCAAATTCTAACACTTTTTAGGGTTGCCATAAAAAAAATTGGTAGCGTCAAGAATCTTGTGTAAATGAAATGCCTTCGTACATATAATATGTAACTAACTCAAATAAATGATGCTTCCAAGGTGTCCTGGAGTCCTTTAAAGCCTCGGTGGATCCGCTTCAGAGACTTCTCGTTATAAGCATTAAACTGAGAAACCAGGAATCGATCCAGTGAATCTTCCGTTGGAAATTGTTCTTTGCGGTGGGTGGTGCGCTTGAGATGCTTGTTAAAGTTCTCAATCAAGTTAGTGGAGTAGAGTGATTGCCGAATGGCTGGTGGAAAGTCCATGAAAGTGAGCAGATTCGGCATTTTAAGCAGATCTTTGATTAACTTGGGATAGGTACGATGCCAGTTGTTGGCGAACTCATTCAGTTTCAGTTCGGCTGCTTCACGATTGGCAGCCCAATGAACTTGTTTAAAGTCATTGATCACGGCCTTACGGTCTTTCACCCGAACTTTGTTTATCAAATTACGCCCAACATGAACCAGGCAACGTTGTCGTTTAGCTTTGGGAAAATGCCGATTTAAACCTTCATCCAAACCAACTAACCCATCGGCCACAAACAACAGCACATCTTTGACACCTTGCTTAATCAGGGTTCCCAGTAATTCAGTCCAGATCCCAGTTGATTCCGTCGGCGCCACTTGGTAGTTCAGCACTTCTTTCGTACCATCTGGACGAATGCCAATCGCAATATGAACCGCTTCTTTTTGAACGGTATCCCGCTTTAACGGCAAGTAAGTGGCATCTAAGAAGATAGCCGCATATTGTGAAGCCAGTCGACGTTGCTGGAAAGCTTGAACCTGTTCATTGACGGCTTTAGTCATGTTGGAAACCGTGGCTTTGGAGTAGTGAGCACCGTACATATTCTCAATGAGTTCGGCAATTTCAGCAGTGGTAATTCCCTTGGTATACAACTGAATAACCGTTGTTTCTAAATTATCACTGTGCCGACCGTAGGCTGGCAAGGTATGATTTTCAAACCGGCCATTGCGATCTCGAGGAATGGTTAAGTTAAGTTGGCCGTACTTCGTATCAAACGAGCGCTCATAACTGCCGTTGCGGTTATTACCAGTGTTAATCCCAGCGTATGAGTAGCGTTCGTAACCCAAAAACTCTGCCAATTCAGTTTGAAGCAGCTGGTTGATGGCGATTTCAAGGTGGTGACGAAAAACTTCGTCCAAATCTTGTTTTTGGGCTAGTGCAGCGATAATTTCTGTGGTAAGTTCATTCATGGGGAATGCCTCCTGTGATGTTTTCTGTGGTTACTAAATATCATAAGGGAAGGCATTCCCTATTTCTATACAATTTAGAAATCTTTTGTGCGTTTACACAAGATATTTTACGCTCTCATATCAGTAAGTATAGATTTTAAAAAAAGTTGCGGTTTTTAGCCGCAACTCCTTTTTTCTAAATTGATTCTTCTTTAGCTGGACCCCAAACCAAAGTTGCTGAAACGTGAGCTGTTAAAGGTGCTCCGTAAAGTGCATTTTGATTATCATTGGTGAAGTTCCATGCTTTTTGATCCTGAGTGCCACCTTCACTCAACCAAAATTCATAATGATATGCTTGACCATCAGTTGAATAATAAGTTTTACTATCAACCAACGCTGTTGAATTTCCATTTAATTGAGCGGCAATCTTATCCAGTTGTGCTGTACCAATGCTTGATTGCCATTTTCCAGTCAAAAGGGAATCAGCAACACCACTTGGAAAATCACTATTATTTGTAGTTAAAACATCTCCAACTTTCAGTTTGCCAGATTGTAGTTCAACTCCTTGATTATAAACACTGTCGACTTGCAAGTTAATCGTTGAAGTTGAAGTAGCCGGTGTCTGATAACCATTCAGCATGCCATTATAGACATTCAATGACTGTAACGGATAACCTAAATCATCAAATAAAGTAACATTATCCCATGTCGTTCCTCCCCAAGCTGGCTTACCATTGTAATACATAACATTGTTTGGTGCGTACCCAACAGCATATTTTGAAGCCCAGCCCGTTCCATATAAGTCTGACATTTGATTATTGTAACTCCAATTTGACCAACCTGCTTTTGTTGGTATCCAAGCTGGTTCCCAGTAGAAGGCTCCAAGTCCATTTTGGTTAATAATAGCTTTGTACATGTCTTCTAACTCATCAACTTGTCCTTGAGGGGTATCGTTATATATTTTCGAAATAGCTGGATTTGTGCCAATAGAATTTCCAGTGCCATCAGCATCTTGTAGCGAATTAACCCAACCGGTTTCTAAGACAACAAATTCTTTGCCAAATTTTTCTTTCACCATTTTTTCAACAGCTTCTAAATTATTCGGTGTATTTGCGCCTTTTCCGAGCCCATTTCCATTATTATCATTAGTGGACCAAAATGGATAATACGATGAACCCAACACATCGTAATCAACATTGCTATTTTCCAAAGCTGTCATTATTGTTGAATATTTTTGAATATTTGGAGTTTCAAGTTGAATAACGACTTTAGCTTCCGGTACTACTTGACGAACTGCTTTTGAACCAGCATTTAAATACGAACTTATTATAGAAATTCTTTCAGGATTATTCCAAACATTCGCGTATGATTCATTAGCATCTCGACTGGCAATAACTCCCAAAAGTCCATTAGTGATTTCGTTTCCAACTTGAACCATACCTATCTGCACACCAGTATTTTTAAAATCAGAAACGGTCTTTTTAGTATATAAATAAACCGATTCAGCTATCTCATCATAACTTTCTTTTTCCCAAGCCTTAGGAACAACTTGTTTTCCTGGATCAGCCCAAAAGTCGGAATACTGAAAATCAAGCAAGACCTTCATACCGTACTTAGCTGCTTCTTTTGCCATTTGAAGCTCGCCGTATTCATCAGAAGCACCACCACCATATGTTTGATTTGTAGCATTGTATGGATCAACCCATAATCTTAATCGCAGATAATTAACCCCAGCTTCATGTAAAACTTGAATCAAATCAGCAGGCTTACCATTAAAATCATAGAATTGAACCCCAGCTGCTTGTAAAGCCGTATAACTTGAAACATCAACGCCGCGAATCGTATCATCAGTCATCCCAGCTATTGGTTTAACCGTTACGCCTTCATAACGCAGTCCAGTATCTGTACCATTTTCATAGGCAGCAGCAATTTGATTAGCTGTCATTGAAGAAGTTGGTATCCCAGTAGCGGCATTTACCGAAACTGCGACCACTGGTTTGCCCCAGACAAGGGTTGCTGTAAGTTGAACTAATAATTGATCACCATATTTTTTACCAGTATTAAGGTTAACAAAGTTATTTTCTTTATCAGTTGCTGATTGACCTGTTAACCAAAATTGATAATGATATGGATTGCCTTGGGAATCATAATAGGTCTTTGTACCCTCAATTGCAGTTGTACTTCCTGGAAGCGTTTGGTAAATATTTTGCAAATCCGTTTGGCTGAATTCGCTATTAGTAGTACCTTGTAATAATTTTTCAGGAATTACAGTTGTTAAATTTAAATCAGTTGCGGCGACTGATTGGTTAGCTTGAAGTGGATTAGCCACATCGTTAACTACCCCTGCATTTTTATATGTCGCAGTTACCTGATAAGCTGGGGTTGAAGTTGCTGTTGTTGCCTGAGATGTGGTATCTTGTCCAGGACGATATAGGATATAAGAAGCTACCCAACTATTTGGATTAGCTAAATCCAAAATTCCACCAGTTCCTAAAGCCGTCCAATCCGTATCCTTTAGTTGATTTTGATACCAATCCATAAATGTTGCCGTACCACTGGCTGTAGCCTTTTGAACATCGGTGCCTTCCACATCAGCAGTATACACTGCAACCGTGCCAGTTAAATTATCATTTTCTAACAAATTCTTCTCAATTGCTGCTGCTGTTGCGTCTAAATCACCTTGAGCAACCAATTGAGCCGCGTCATGCAATGCAAACGCTAAGTAATTATCCTGATCACTTTGCCAATCAGCATTTAATTTATAGTCCAAGTTTTCGTTAATTTGTTGAGCCAATAAATTTCTAAAAGCCATTAAACTTTCTAATTTTCCATCACTAGAAAAATCAAATGTTGTACCATCAATTGCTGCTTGACCAGTTGTCATCGCTCCAGTTGTCGGATTGAAATAGTACTGATCATTATCTATTTTCTGCCACGAATATTGCATTTGACCTTGTGGATTATAATAAAACGTCTTATTCTGGCTAGGAATTTTTTGGAAGCCCGTCTTCATTGCCCCATTGTTGTCATCAAACAAATACCAGTAATTGTTAATACGCTGCTGACCATATTGCATTTGACCATTATTAGCGTAGTAAACTGTTTTGGGTCCGTCAGCTGTCTGTTTTTTGCTCAAAGTTACTATCCCTGTTTTCATGGCGCCAGTTACATCATCAAATAAATACCAATAATTATTTATTTTTTGCTGACCATATTGCATCTGACCGTTATTAGCGTAATAAACAGTTTTGTGTTGCGCGGGAATTTGTTGCAGTCCAGTCCTCATTTTCCCCTGACTATCGAATAAATACCAGTGACCATCAATTAAATTTTGACCAGGATTAACATTTAAGGATCCTGTAACTTTATTAAGATTGTACCGTTTGCCATGAATAATTTGTTGACCGTATAACATCTTACCTGTCGGATCATAGTAAACAAGCTTATTTTGATTATTTATAAATTGAAAACCAGTCTGCATTGCACCAGTTACATTATTAAATAAATACCAATGATTATTTACCTTTTGCTGGCCATACTGCATCTGACCATTATTAGCATAATAAACTGTTTTATGCTGATTAGAAATTTTTTGTAAGCCAGTCTGCATTGCGCCAGTTACATCATCAAATAAATACCAATGATTATTTACTTTTTGCTGGCCATACTGCATTTGACCATTATTGGCATAGTAAACTGTTTTATTTTGATTGGAAATCTTCTGGAAGCCAGTTTTCATGGCGCCGGTTACATCATCAAATAAATACCAATAATTATTTACCTTTTGCTGGCCATACTGCATCTGACCATTATTAGCATAATAAACTGTTTTATGCTGATTAGAAATCTTTTGTAAACCAGTCTGCATTGCACCAGTTACATTATTAAATAAATACCAATGATTATTTACCTTTTGCTGGCCATACTGCATCTGACCATTATTAGCATAATAAACTGTTTTATGCTGATTAGAAATCTTTTGTAAACCAGTCTGCATTGCACCAGTTACATTATTAAATAAATACCAATGATTATTTACCTTTTGCTGGCCATACTGCATCTGACCATTATTAGCATAATAAACTGTTTTATGCTGATTAGAAATTTTTTGTAAGCCAGTCTGCATTGCGCCAGTTACATCATCAAATAAATACCAATGATTATTTACCTTTTGTTGACCATACTGCATCTGACCATTATTAGCATAATAAACTGTTTTATGCTGATTAGAAATCTTTTGTAAACCAGTCTGCATTGCACCAGTTACATTATTAAATAAATACCAATGATTATTTACCTTTTGCTGGCCATACTGCATCTGACCATTATTAGCATAATAAACTGTTTTATGCTGATTAGAAATTTTTTGTAAGCCAGTCTGCATTGCGCCAGTTACATCATCAAATAAATACCAATGATTATTTACCTTTTGTTGACCATACTGCATCTGACCATTATTGGCATAGTAAACTGTCTTATTTTGATTAGAAATCTTTTGGAAACCAGTCTGCATTGCACCAGTTACATTATCAAATAAGTACCATGCATCATTAATATGTTGCTGACCATACTGCATTTGACCATTATCAGCGTAGTAAACCGTCTTATTTTGATCCTTTATTTTTTGAAAACCAATTAAGTTATGTCCATTTTTATCGCTCAGATACCAGAATCCGTTTTCTTTAACTTGCTTTGGTTGATCATTTTTCAAAGCTAAACTTCTAGTAGATGGTTGTTGCTTATTTAAATCATTACGTAAAGCTTCGTTAGAATCTTTTTGTGAATCAACTGCTGCTTGATCATTGTTTTGCTGTTTATCATTAACATTGTCGCTCTGAGTTCTATTATTTTGATCATTGTTTTGCTGTTTATCATTAACATTGTCGCTTTGAGTTCTATTATTTTGATCATTGTTTTGCTGTTTATCATTAACATTGTCGCTCTGAGTTCTATTATTTTGATCATTGTTATTGATAGTTTCATCATTTAATTGATCTTTACCTTTTAACTGTTGTTGATCATCAGCTTGTCCATCATTTTCTTCAAAAGAGGCCTTTTTCTGATTACTGCCTGCATCAGTAGTCACCGTTTTCTCAGATTGAGACTGATTTGCTACCTTCTCTTCACCATTAGTTTGAATAGGATCTTTATCCGAAGCAGTATCTTCCTGACTATCAGTAGAAGTAGAATTTTCTTTTTTGTCTTCGACCGGAGAATTCAAATTGACAACTTGCGGCTTTTGAATCGTTTCATCGGCAAAAACATTATGTACTCCAGCTTGAAAACCTAAAGCGATTCCAAAAAATACTAAAGGTGCAATAGCCCAATTTTTACCAGACTTATACATCTTATAACGCTGTTTTATTTCCATAAAAATGCATCTCCTAATCTTTTATAAATAATACATCTTAGTTAAAAAGACCTCGTAAGCAAGTAATAACAACCGTAACAAAGATTCTATGCTTGTTGATATCAAGCCTTTTACCCTTTTTTATTTTAGCATTTTTAAGTAAATACAGCAACGCTATTCTTCCTTAATCAATACGTTTTCCGTCGGTAGATTGCAAATTTAATCCGAATTTTTTGACAAATTAGTCAGCATCACTTGGTAAGGTGTTTGCCAGTTAAGTACTTTAAGGGGGCGCTGGTTAATTTCGAGTAACGTCGTTGTTAAATTTTGAGCACTAATGTGCTCAAAACAAGTCCCCTTAGGGTAAAAATAACGTAAGTTCCGATTGAATCGTTCATTACTGCCGCGTTCAGCGGGCGTGTAAGCATGGCAGTAATAGGTCTGAATACCGTATTGTGGTTCAAACGACACTAGATTGCTAAACTCAGTTCCACGATCGACAGTAAAGGTGTGTACCGGTCCCTTAAAAGTTGTTAGAAACATAGTTAGGGCTTCATTAACAGTCGCCGCTGTCCGATCTTTTAATCGGTAAGCCCAAAGAAAACGTGATTTGCGATCAATTAGCGTTAATAAAGCAGCCTTGCTATGTCCACGAGGTCCAACCACTGTATCTATTTCAAAATCACCGATGCGGTTACGTTGGTTAATCACAATTGGTCGTTGTTCAATTGAACGCCCTAATGATTGATTATATTTAGAACGTTGGTCAAGGTTACGCCGTTGGCGTAGCCCATGTTCAGGTAGTTCACTCAAGGAGAATTCAATTTTCCCCTGATATAGCCAATTATAAATAGATTTAGTGGCTAGTTTAAGCTCATGCGCAATCACTTCTGGTGACCAGCTTAGACGTAAATGGTTTAGAATGGTTTGCTTTAATTTGGCATTCAGTTTATTTTTCGGCCACAATGCGCCCGTTTATATTCAGCGTTGGCCTGTGCTAATTCAGCTTGATAAGGTTGACAACGAGATAATTCATAAGAAATCGTAGACGGAGATCGTTTTAACCGCTCAGCCATTTGGATATTGGTCAGTCCTAGCTCACAAAAGGTTTCAATTTTAATTCGTTCAGAATAGGTTATACTAGACAAAAGATCAGCTCCTAAAAAATGGGTTTGTGGTAAACACCATTTTAAAGGAAGCTGATCTTTTTTGTCCGAACAGCGTTCGGATTAATTTTACAATCTACCTTCAGTTCAAAATAGGGTTCTGGCTTAAAGTTTTTGATGAGTTGATCTTCTTTGATAAACCATATCCAAAGTTGCAATCTGCACTTCATATGGAATGACCAGTTACTAATTGGGTAATCACAAGTGCATGCCGCCATCTTCATGCCGATTTCTCGTTTGATGTTTTCGTTGCTTTTTGGTCATTTCCCACTCGGTCTCTTTTAAGCCTTGGGCTTGTTTTTGCCGTTGATAGTCTTCATCTCGGGCATATAAGGCTACCATAATGGCATCACTAAAGGCCGTCTTTAAGTAGTAGCTTGGACTAACTGGTTTGTAGTTTAATGGCTCGTAATGCCGCATTTTGGCTTTTCGGTATTGATCGTCCTTAGCTTGTTGTGCTTTTAACTGCTTTTGGATTTGTTCAATTTGGCTAGTCTTAATCGTGGGATCACTTTGACACTCACCAATAAAAATTTGCTTGGTTCCGTCATGTTTTAAGACCCGTTGCAAGTCATGATTTTCTAACTGATCTAAGCTAAGCTGTCCCGACAAATAAGCTAACCCTAATTGATGTTCTTGGGTACTGAAAACCTTCGGCGGTTTTTCTTGCCATTGTTTCATTGTTTCAGCCTTGCATGGCTTTAATTCTGGATCATAGTACATCACGGCTGTATAAGCCTGTTCTTGTCTAACTAGAGAAAGATCATCTAAATCACCATCGGGAAAGGCTCTTTTCAATACTTCATGGTATTGCGTTTGAATGACTTGTTTAACTGCCATGATTGTCCGTAGGTCTTTGACTGCCCTAGTAATCTTTTGCTGCTCTGCTGGTGAATACTTTTCTAGTAGTCCTTGATCGACGTGTTCTAGACTTTCTAAGCTATCGTCATGGATCATCAGCGTATATTTAAGTTCGCTTTTGACTTCCTTTTCTTGTTGCATTAATAACTTGAAGCCAACGTATGGACGCTTGGTAAACGTCAATAATTGCTGGGACAGTAAGTCATTTCGAATATTCATTAAACGTTCTGTTAATTCACTACCCTTGAAAAGGGTTTGTTCGCTATCGGTTTCCTTAATTAATTCTCGTCTTTCAGCGGCCGTTGTCTGTTCAAAATCAAGCTCTGGATAAAGTTTTTTAATCGTGCGATCAACCACTTTATTTAAGAGTTCATCTGCTTTTTTTAGTGAACTTTCTTGTTGGTTAATCGTCAATAATTGCTTAGTGACATCTTCACCAATAGCGTGCTTAATTAAGGTACTGTTTTTCCAATTAAATAGCATGCGGCGTTTGTCATCTAAACTCTCCAAACTAATATAAGTTTTCAATTCATGGCTTAACTCATTGACCAACCTTTTTTCATTGAATGAGAAGTGTTTACTTAGGCTATCTAAATGACCTCTATTGATTGCTTTTTCTTGATTATTTTTATAACTAGCTTTGGTCTTGCGATAGTTCTTAACTTGTTGATTAAATTCTTTTCGTTCATATCGTTTGCTATTGATTCCTTCGTGCTGGGTTGCTACCTCATCTATGCCTTGATCAACAAAGGACTTTTCACTGATCCGATCCGGAATATTTTTTTGCTCTAAAACTTGGTTAACACTGACTGCCCAGTTGTGACGCCATTGATTGATTTTTTCTTTTTTATCCCAATCAACTAGCCACACCTTTCTTGATTTTGGAAAGCGACTATTTCCCGTATAAGTTTTGTTTCCATTTTCATCTAATATGTTTTCTCTTTTACTTTTCAATCCCCATGTTTCGTCTGGGTTAAAGGGGCGGTTCGTTAACATAACATGAGCGTGCGGATTGTCTGGGTGATCTCTATGAATTGCTACATCAGCGACCATACCGTCATTAACAAATTTTTTTTGAATATATTTTGTCAATAATTCTTTCTGTTCATCTTCGTTGAGTTCAACGGGTAAAGCCACGTTAAACTCTTTTGCATACCGAGAATTTGCTCGCCGATCTTTTCTTTCTACTTCGTTCCATAACCTTTCTCTATCACTCGTCCAATCTGGCGCATTTTTGGGGGACAAGATAAAGCTTTCTGGCATAACCGTCCGGGCATAAAAATAGTTTCGCCCTTCTTTGTCATCAAATAACCTCTCCCCACTTCGATAAGCGGCACTGGCAATAGCGCTACGTCCTTTTCCAGCACTAATGTTAGAGAAACTCATGTGGAATATTGCCATGTCGATCACCATCTTTCTTTTTGCTTTGGAGTTTGATTCTGTTGTCGCTAACGGCGACTTCTAATACAAGAGTTTAGCACAATAACACAACCAACTTTAGTTGTTGTGTGTAAGTGCGCATTGACCTCGTTTCACTCGGTCTTCTGATTCTATTAACTTTAACTTAGTGTATGCCTTCCGCTTCGCTATTTCAACTTTTATACTTTGACTTAACGTTTCCCTTATGATATAGTGTCGGTGATTATTTCTAATATGATTGGAGGGATCGTTATGTCTCAAAGTAACTTAGAAAAACAAGAAGCTAAATTAAAAGCCCTTAATCAAAAAATTAAGGACGAAAAAAATAAGATTGAACAACGGCTAGGTAAACAAATCATCAGTCAAGCCAATTTAGATTATGCTAATTTGTCTAACGATCAGATTAAGCTTTTAGCTAAGCAATTTTCTGAATTTTTAAAGGTAAAGTCCGTAGATCATTAGCCATACGAGATGGGGAAATTCCATGTCTAATCAATATGAAAAACTAGTCGAGCAACAAGCGCGTTTAAAACAAAAAATTGAGCGGGAAGATTTTAAATTACGGCAATCTAAATACTATGAAAATCGGCAAGCCCGCAAAGCCCGTTCTCGCCGATTAATTCAAAAAGGAGCTTTGCTAGAAAAATACTTCCAAGCTAATAACCTCTCGGTCGAACAAACCGAAGAACTTTTAAAAATATTTGCTGACTATGTTAACGCCCATAAACCAGATAAATTAAAAAACGATCAACCTAATAACTAGGCCGATCGTTTTTATTTTCTGGATCATTTTTAGGTTTTACTTCTGGGTTTTGATCTGCAAAATTGGGGTTTATCTATCAACGGACAAAGTCCTTTCGCTTAATAACCTCATCTTGCCTTTTATCTAAAAAGTAGGTATATAAAGCGTCATATACTTTGTGCTTTTCTGGATCTGGCTCATGTAATGACTTATCAAGTAAATCTTTTAAATCAGTTTCTTTGGCAATTTCAAAAAAGTCATTAATTGTGATTGTACCTTTCATGTTCATCACACTTCCAAGTTATTAATTTATTTAATCTGATAAGCCATTAGTCCTCATCTGGATCATTGAGCCAATCAGCGACTTCTTTAGCGTCTTTGAACTCTGTTACTGGTGTCTCTTTGGTAGCCTTTAAAAAGCGTAAATTAGCTCTTTCTTCTTCACTTAAAGACACATTAAAAGGTAAGGCACCATTAGCAACAATCCGCTTATAAAACATATTGATCGCGGTAGTTGGGTTTAGACCTAACTGGCTTAAAACGGCTTCGGTATTATCTGCCAATTCTTTGTCAATCTGGACTTGTACGCGTTTCTTTTCCTTAACTGCCATGATTTTCTCGCCCCCCCTTTATTACTACTCACATTATACTAATCTTTGAGTACCATCTCAATTAGCCTGCTTCTTTAAAAGTTGTGAATTTAAGTTTGCTGTCCTTTCCGCAATGGCACTTATACAACGTTCCTAAAGTGCCCGTAAGCGCATTTTAAAACTCGTTTAATATAATTATGCTCTATCTGTTTAAAACAGCTTAAATGGCCTTATATAGCTTTTTAGTTTTAAGCACGCTCATCGTTAGGGTGTTTGGCCGCATATTCTCTAGCCGCTTGTTTATTCCACCAAGCGCCAATTCAGCCACTCAAGGTGTCTATTTTTGCTTCTAAGCGATTTTAAAGCGATTTTAATATAATTATGCATGTAATGCTTAAAACGGCTTAAATGAGCTTATACGGCGTTTAATTCCAATAAGGTTCATTGTAAGTGTTCTGTTCTTCGGGGTGTTTGGCTGCATATTCTCTAGCCGCTTGTTTATTCCACCAAACGCCAAATAGGTTTTGCATGGTGCCGTATAAGTAGTTCTCAACATTCTTGATGTGCTTCTCATTGCTTCTAAGGACGTTAAAGTAGCGTCTCAAGGCTTTAGTCATTAAAGGTCTCAGTTCCTCATCACCAAGTAGGATTATGACACCAATATCTTTGTGATCTTTCTCAACTCGGTACTTAGCATTTAAGATAATGCCAATGAAGCGCCGCATTTGTTGCGGGGTACGGCACCAAAAACTAAGTAGTTGCACAGCTTCTGGTTCTAAGAAAACCGGTAAGCCACTGTCTTCATCAGTTAAGAAATCATTAGCATGGTTCACCAAATCCTGGTTTTGCTTTTGAATTTCTGCTGGGGAGAAATTGGCTGTGGAAAAGTCCAACTTTTGAGTATCTATATTGTATCTATTAGTATCTAAATTATTAGTATAGTCTAGATCTTGTCTCTTTTTGAGAAGTCCGCTTGTACCAAGGGGTTCAGACGTATCAGAAACGGTATCATGCGGGTTTCTCTTTTTGAGAAGTCCGCTTGTACCAAGGGGTTCAGGCGATTTTAATGGCTCTCGCTTAATATAAACGTCTTTTGCTGTTACTTCCAAATCTGCCAAATATAATCTATTTGGTTCGTTTTTGGAGAGCGTAAAATATCTTGTGTAAATGCATAAAAGATTTCTGAATTGTATAGAAATAGGGAATGCCTTCCCTTATGATATTTAGTAACCACAGAAAACATCACAGGAGGCATTCCCCATGAATGAACTTACCACAGAAATTATCGCTGCACTAGCCCAAAAGCAAGATTTGGACGAAGTTTTTCGTCACCACCTCGAAATTGCGATTAACCAGCTGCTTCAAACCGAATTGGCAGAGTTTTTGGGTTACGAACGCTACTCATACGCTGGGATTAACACTGGTAATAACCGCAACGGCAGTTATGAGCGCTCGTTTGATACGAAGTACGGCCAACTTAACTTAACCATTCCTCGAGATCGCAATGGCCGGTTTGAAAATCATACCTTGCCAGCCTACGGTCGGCACAGTGATAATTTAGAAACAACGGTCATTCAGTTGTATACCAAGGGAATTACCACTGCTGAAATTGCCGAACTCATTGAGAAAATGTACGGTGCTCACTACTCCAAAGCCACAGTTTCCAACATGACTAAAGCCGTCAATGAACAGGTTCAAGCTTTCCAGCAACGTCGACTGGCTTCACAATATGCGGCCATCTTCTTAGATGCCACTTACTTGCCGTTAAAGCGGGATACCGTTCAAAAAGAAGCCGTTCATATTGCGATTGGCATTCGTCCAGATGGTACGAAAGAAGTGCTGAACTACCAAGTGGCGCCAACGGAATCGACTGGAATCTGGACTGAACTGCTGGGAACCTTGATCAAGCAGGGCGTTAAAGATGTGCTGTTGTTTGTGGCCGATGGGTTAGTTGGTTTGGATGAAGGCTTGAATCGGCATTTCCCTAAAGCCAAACGACAACGTTGCCTGGTTCACGTTGGGCGGAATCTGATGAACAAATTTCGCGTAAAAGACCGCAAGGCCGTGATCAGTGACTTTAAACAAGTTCATCGGGCCGCCAACCGTGAAGCAGCCGAACTGAAACTGAATGAGTTCGCCAACAACTGGCATCAGACCTATCCCAAATTAATCAAAGATCTGCTTAAAATGCCGAATTTACTCACTTTCATGGACTTTCCATCAGCTATCCGGCAATCACTATACTCCACTAACCTGATTGAGAACTTTAATAAGCATCTCAAGCGCACCACCCACCACAAAGAACAATTTCCAACGGAAGATTCACTGGATCGCTTCCTGGTTTCTCAGTTTAATGTTTATAACGAGAAGTCTCTGAAGCGGATCCACCGAGGGTTCAAAGGACTCCAGGACACCTTGGAAGCATCATTTATTTAAGTTAGATACATATTATATGTACGAAGGCATTTCATTTACACAAGATTCTTGACGCTACCGATTAAACCGACACCAACCGCGGATTCAATCCTGGAAGATTGTTTAAAAAGATTGTCTTTGACTATCGTGACAGACAATCTCGCTCAGCCAAAACAACGTCTGTCATAATTGATGCACAGAGTATTAAAAATACTGATACTGCTGAACATAAGGGGTATGATGCTGGTAAAAAGATATCTGGTATTAAACGACATTTAGCCGTTGATATAAATGGACTACCTCAGGCAATTCATGTAACGACAGTAAATGTATCCGATCGTGATGGCGCTAGTGCTATGTTAGCTCTCAATAGTAGCCACTTAAGCCAAGTATCAACCGTCCTAGTTGATGGGGGCTACACCGGTTCTAATTTTGCAGCAGATGTTCACACTAATTTGAAAGCCACCGTACAGGTGGCTAAGCGTAATGAACTTCATAAGTTTGAGGTACTACCTCAACGTTGGATTATTAAACGCTCATTTAGCTGGCTGGATAAGTGTCGCCGGCTTTGGAAAAACTGCGAACGTCACCTAAATACTAGTCTGCAAATGATTGCTTTAGCGTTTATCTCATTGCTTCTAAAAAGATACTAGACAGCTTCTAAGCGTAGGCACCCAACAAGAGGAGCACCCTATCCTAGATATATACCTATGGCAATTGATAGCAGCACTTTTTACCCCCACCTGCGCTTCCTTTCAAACTCCCATGGCGGCTCTAAGCCTCCCGCCAAATCATGTTCATGTAATCTCGCTAACGTATCGATAACGGCCTCATAACCACTAACAGCTACTGTAGGAACTAGTGGTGTTAAGTACCTTGTCCACACCTGACTTTGAGTCCGACGCTTCGCCATAGCCGACTTAAATAACATGGTTACCGTCGTCAGCAAAGCCGGTTGGTTACCACGTTGAACTTTTTTCACTTGATATGCTGCTTGTAATTGTTTCATAACTCGATTCAAACTGGCGGGAGAAATTCCTAACTCTGCTTGAATCTGACGAGTTGATATAGCGACGGCCGTGGTAGACTTTCCTACTCGATTAATCAATGCTAACACATCTTGACGCCATTCATTAGCATGGCTGTATTGTCGTTCGGCACGTGGCTTAGCAAATTTATGCCAGCCAATCCCAACAACGACTTTACCTGAAAAATTAGGCACCCATTGATCCAATAGTCCTTGAACATAACTCAGTGCGGCCCCTCGATAGTCACCTGAATAAGCGTCTCTGACGCACTGTACAACTTCACGATCGACCAATGGCTCATGTAAATTTGAATTAAACACGTCAAGAACGTCTCTCGCACGCTGCTGAGAAACTTTAGATTGGTACATCGCTAAAGCTAGTGTCATAACGGTGTTATGACGGGCTAAACCATGCCCCGACTTAACTGTTGTCACTTTCAATAACGCTTTAAACCAGGTCTGGTCAACCTGACGACCCTCATCAGAAGACAATGAAATCACCTTACCTCCAGGTTGATCTGTGACGGGAACTTGGGCAGCATAATATTGTGACCACTTCATCAGAGCGCTCACCTGGATCAACATATTAGCATCAAAAAAAATCAGATTATCCTGACGCGGAATTCGGAAAATTCCAAAATTATTGCAGCCTACATCAACCCCAGCCACCCGTTTTTGAATCCATTGCCGCACAAAACTAGACATTTTCTGGGCTGCTTTTAAGACTGGAAACTGGCCGCGTTTCTTCCGCAAAAACATGGGTTGATCAAAAACGTAGTAGACATGGAACCCTTTAGACGTTCGCAAAATCATCGTGGGAATAAATAAATCGGCAACCGTGACCGCACTCAACACTTCCTGCTCCCGGGCATCACGTTCCGCCGCGTCAGAAAAATCAATATCAACGACCAGGCTATTAATTTGCGCGAGGTTATTTTCCCGGTGGCCCCGAACACTCGCCCGATTTTGCGTATAGCCAAGCCAGTTGAAAGTATTGGGTGTCCAGTGAGTCATACGATCAGCGATGGCATCAAGTGCCTCAAAAGAGGTGACCACAACACCATGTGCTTTTTGCATCGAATCCTTACTGCTGAAGAGCGCAATGGCCCCTTTCTTTGTAGAGGTTTCCTTGGCTTGTCCAGCAATATTAGACCGACTATTCTTAACTTTATATGTATGTAATGAATCGTGTAATACCAGTCTTTGTGCGTCTTGAATTGTCTTCAAATCATACATGGCCCGTCACCTCCCTTCAAAATAAACACCTAAATTAGCTTAATAGAAAATACATAGAAAACGAAAAAGCGCAGACAAAAAAGCAACTCAGCGTTATGCCA
>NC_016606.1 GCF_000237995.1 Pediococcus claussenii ATCC BAA-344 | reverse complement strand
AGGCTATAAATCGCAAATGATAATCAACTCACGTGCTCGGTCGCCAAACAGAGATTTCACGTGGGTTTTTTATTTTGTTTTCATTCAACCATTTATGAGGCTAATTTTACGCCTAAACCCCGCCATGTCAAGGCTTTAAATGAAAAACAAAAAAACGAATTGATTCTACTGTATCAAGATAAGAGGAAAGTGACAAAAAACGTCACTTTCAAAACCCCAAAAAAGAGGTTCATACTGAACCTCTTTTTTAAACCCAAAATTCAGTTAACGTTTATGAACAAGTTCCCAATCCAAATCTAAGGCGAAAATATATCGTAAGAAATTTTTTACACTCGGTACTGTATATTGACTCTCAATTTTAGAGATCATACTCGTAGATAAACCAGATATTCTCGCAACGTCACTTTGAGTTAAGCCTTTTTCAACACGCAAATTCAATACTGTAGCAAGAATCTCAGCATACGCTTCATCATCGTATTTACCGTTATTACCCAATTCAAAAATCTTTTTCCAACTACGTTCGTCAATTCTCGGCATTATTAATCCCCTTTAAATCTCTTTCTAAAACTCTAGAACATTACCACATTTTTGTTCACAATAAAAAAGCAAAAGGTTCGATTTCGAACGGGTAGAAGGGCGAATTCGCGCCCGCAAATACTCTCGAACGGGTAGCGGGCTAGTTAGAGAGACCCACCAAAAATTTTATGAAATTTTCCAGTTTTAACGACCGAAAAAGTAAGACCTTGGGTTTCACCCAAACCTGACAAGCTGAACCAGCTTGACCGTTTCGACTTCGCCGCCAGTCGGGCTCGGGAAAACAGGCAAGCTGCTTTCCGCCTTTTAGCTTTTAATTTGCAAAGTCTATCAACTCCTTAAAGCCTCCTAGATAGTCTAATTTCGCCTGTACGGCTCAATAAGGCTATCTACGTCGATTTAACGTTGACAGACAGTTAAATAACTTGTTAATTCTTAAAATGGCTTAGAAGGCAATTTTGGGCTTCTGAGAGCAACTCAAAAAGGAGAAAAGTTCGAAGGAGTTTACGACTGAACTTATCTGCTTTTTGGGTTCCAAACTGACTTGTCAGTTTTAGTTTGAGCGGAGCGAATTCTGAGACAGGTTTTAAGCAACTTGCACCCCATTTATTTGGTGGGGTGCAAGTGCGCCCTTCTGACGTTTTGCAGTCAGAACGCACGACGTCATGAAAGTGACGTGTAAGTGCGCCATTGTCTTATATTTCGACAATGACAAAATTCAAAACATTAGTTCAAGGCGCACTTACACTCCAAATAAATTGGAGTAGTGCTAAAACCAAAAAAACTGTATCAGAAGTCAGCAAGCTGGCAACAAAAAATAAGGGTATGCCCAACGGTTTTGCCGTTGATCATACCCTGACATTCTCTTTACCAAATAAAATAATTTTGCTTTTTAAAGTCCCACTTTGCAACGACTTCTTCCGCAGCTTCCATTTGCTCTTTGGTGTAATCTTCATCGCCAACATGAATTAAATCACCATTTTCAACATCTTCCAGTTTCAAGTCTTGCTTAATTTGCTTAAACAGACCACCATAGCTGATTTGTCGTGTTCCAGCTAAGGCATACTCCAAATTTTTAATCACCACCAAATTACGCTCATCATCAACCGTCATATAATCAGCCGATTTTACTTCATACTTAGCCGTTTCTTCCGCACTAGCTTGTAAAGAATCCGTCCCTTTTCGTTTATTTGCCTTAACGACTTGCACATGCACCACTGGCTCATAATCGACTTTTAACGCCTTTTGCCACAGTCTTGTCCATTCTTCTTGATTAATATAACTGTCACTCGACTTGAAATAGCTAGACCTTACAAACAGCAAGACATGCAAATGTTGATTATATGAGCCGTCATGTTCGTTCACTGTAATTTCCGTTGAGCGTAAGTAACCTAGTAAGTTCTTTGATACTTTTTTATAACGCGATAACTTGCCAAAAGCCTTAGTCAAAGCTCTCAACGAGGATTTTAACTCTTCTGCTGAATAAGCATTCTTAACGGTCAAAGTTAAAAACAAAAACCGTCCTTTAGGCTCTCTCACAACTGCCTCTGCAATAATTTGTTTTAATTGGCTCGAATTTTTCATACTCTTTCTCCAATTGCATAACGGACACAACCGCTTTTTGCAAAACCAAGTCTGATACAGTTTTAAATGCTCCCCAATCTTCCGAAAACGTAAAATTTCACCACAGCCTCGGACATCATGCGCCCGCTTAAATTCTAAAATCGACAAATATTCTGCATAGCGTACATTTTCAATTTTGCGCTCTCGCCAAGGTCTTACTTTTCCATTTGTTGTAACGTCTTTAAACACTTTAGACATAAAAAGCTCCTCCCGTTTTATCCACGTGAAGGAGCTGAATTATCATTTTAGCTAAGTTTACAGCCTTGACATCATAGGGTTTACCCCCTAGAATA